>JALTDM010000338.1 GCA_027074135.1 Bacteroidales bacterium | reverse complement strand
ATATACTTGATTTTTTTGTGTAGGAAGATTATAATTATATTTCATAAAAAAAAGAAGAGTGATTAAAGGATTGCCGTCCGTTAATTAATCACTCCCAAAGGCAATGAAATGATAACAAAAAATATTGATAATAACAACAAAAAGTATAGTAATTTTGTGGATAAAAACGAAAATATTTCGTATAATGTCAATAAAAATGATATACAAATATTACCAGAGACAAAACACGCTGAACATAAACTTCAAAATAATAATCTAATAATTAAACTAAATGACTGCGGTTTCAAGAACTACGCGACCCAAGTAATAAATTGTGCTACTTCTTTAACTTTTAGCATTCAGCAACATTTAGAAACGCAGGAATTGAGACGTCGTTTAAAATATGCTAACTTTTGCAAGTTTCGATTTTGCTCGACGTGTGGGTGGCGGCGTAATATAAATCTAACTCGAGAACTTCTAAAAGCTTTTCTAATGATAGAAGCCGAAAGACCTGTAAAGTATTTGTTCTTAACTTTGACAATTCGAAATCGTCCAACTAATGAGCTTAAAAATGCTGTAAAAGAGCTTAACAAAGCATTTGAGCGAATGAGTAAGTGGAAAGTCTTTAAAAGCGCTATATTAGGGCATTTTAAGGCGCTTGAAATTCTTGGCGATAATACTCCAAGTGGAGAAGTTCACCCCCATTTGCACGTCTTATTGGTTGTTCCGAATGCTTATTACAAAAGTAGAAATTACATTAAGCAAAGCAAATGGGTTGAAATTTGGCAAAAAGCATTGAGAACTGATTATACTCCCATAGTAGATATTCGACCTATTCGCTCTAAACCAAACAGCAAACTAAGTCCTTTGCAAAGCGCAGTTTTCGAGGTTGCGAAATATTCAACAAAACTTCCAAAGCTTGTAGGACAAACCGACAAAGACTTCAAAAATATTATTAAACAGACTCATAAGATGCGTTTTTACAGCACTGGCGGAATCTTGAAAGAAAAAATGAACGTTGAGTTAATTGACGATGATTTGATAGCGTTGAGCGAAGAACAGGAGGCGTTGTGGCAAGAATTGTTCGAAGAGATTTATCAATGGCAAAACGGAAATTATATTCTACGTGAAAAAATTGCAACGCGAAACTTGGAAAATGATTGATAGCCTAATCAATATTTCTGCATTTTTGCGTCATTCTGGACGCTTTGTGCGTTTAGTAGATACCTATTTTTGTAGTGTATTTGGGAGTGTATCTAAAAAATTTGTGAAACTCCTTGTATAAGGGAAATATTCCAGTTACTCCACTTGGTGGAGTGACTGGAATATGTATAGCGTTTAACGCTTAAATTAACGCTATTTTACGCAAATTAACTTTGCTTTACTCTTATTATATTTTTATCTACTTTTCTTCTTATGGGTCTTTATAGCTCAACTATACGCTTAAATGTAATGATT
>JALTDM010000337.1 GCA_027074135.1 Bacteroidales bacterium | reverse complement strand
GTTTAATTTGATGAAAAAATGATAAAAAAATGATAAAAAAACTCCTATATATAATTTTCCTACTAACTTATTTTCCTTCTTTTTCTCAACTTACCGTTTCAACGGGAAATTCAGCAACATATTATGTACAAAATGTACTTCTTGGCAGTGGTGTAACTGTATCTAATGTTACTTATTCTGGAAACACCCAACAGATAGGTGAATTCAGCAATGGTAATACAACTAATTTAGGGATGGATAGAGGCATTGTTTTAGCATCCGGGAATGTCACAGATGTCCCACAAAGTGGAAGTTCTTTCGCTTCTACAGACTATTCAGGACCAGGGGATAATAATTTGAATTCTATTTCAAATGCAACAACACATGATGCAGCAGTACTCGAATTTGACTTCTACACCGAATCTAATCATATCCAATTTAATTATGTATTTGCTTCTGAAGAATATCCGGAATATGTAGGTGCCGGATATAACGATGCTTTCGGATTCTTCTTAACAGGTCCCAATCCTAACGGAGGAACTTACAATGCATTAAATATAGCATTAATACCCGGAACATCAACACCTGTCACCATTGACAATGTTAATGACCATACAAATTCTCAATATTACATTGATAATCAGAACGGAAACACTATTGTTTATAATGGTATGACTGTTGTTCTGACTGCGGAAGCTGATATTGTACCTTGCCAAACTTATCATATAAAAATTGCAATTGCTGACGCAGGTGATGGAATTTACGATTCCGGAGTTTTTTTGGAAGCAAATAGTTTTACCGCTCCGGTTAGTTGGCAAACAGGATTTACTGCTAACGGATTTAATACAGCAGTAGAAAATTGTGTAGATGCTTATGTTACCTTTTATCGAAGTGGAGATAATTCTTCTGACACATCATTTTCGGTAAATTACGCAGGAACAGCTACTTACGGAGTTGACTATGAACCATTACCTACTACGGTTACAATTCCTGCTGGTCAAGATTCTGTAACATATTATATACATCCATATGAAGATAACGAAACAGAAGGTACTGAATCTTTATACATCATTTATACAACAGGATGTGGAATCTCGGATACAATTTCTTTCCAAATATTAGATGAGCCTTTAGTTAATGCTTCATTCACAGCAGACCATCAGGATGTTTGCGAGGGTTCAATTATAACTTATACCTACACGGGAGGAAATGAAAATGATACAGGAATAACATATTTATGGGATTTTGGACCTAATGCAACCATAATATCGGGGAGTGGTTACGGACCTTATCAAGTACAATATGACGTTCCGGGTAATTACACTACCCAATTGGTTGTTGCTGCTTTTTGCGATAGCGATACTGTAAGTATGCCAATCACTATAAATCCTATTCCTACATCTGATTTTCATATACAAGACGATACATTATGCTCAAACAACAGTACTACAATAACATATACTGGAACCGGTGATGCAGACGACACATATTATTGGGATTTCGGTAGTGGTTCAAATATAATATCAGGCTCCGGACAAGGACCATATCAAGTTAATTGGAATAATTTGGGTGATATAACTATAACTCTTCAAGTTATTAGTTCTGAAGGTTGTGACGGAACTCCCGTCACCGACACAGTTCATATTATACCTGCACCAACGCCTAATGCAGGTACTAATGATGAAGTATGCGGATATACTTATCATTTACAAGGAACTATTTCAAATCCAACCAATACAGGAGTATGGTCTGTTGCCAACGCTCCATCAGGGGCAACAGTTAGTTTCCTACATCCTGACGACCCAAATACATTTGTTACAGTAAGTACTGCAGGAACTTATGACTTTGTTTTACATGAAATTGATAATCTACACAACTGTGATAACTACGATACCGTCAGTATAACATTTATCTTACCGCCAACCGCACCTTTTACCGCAGATACTATAAACTGTTACGGTGATAATACAACAGTAGAGTATTCAGGTGTGGCAGGAAACAATGCCATTTTTCACTGGAATTTTTACGGAGGTCAAGCATCATCTACCGATGGACCCGGTCCAATAACAGTTACATGGAATAATCCAGGAGTTCATTATATTTCATTGTGGGTTGACAACAATGGCTGTTATTCAGATACAAATATTATATCTATTTATAATCCATACCCGTTACAAGTAAATTTAACTCCTGTTAATCCAACATGCAACGGTTCACATAACGGACAAATTGAATCATACGTAACAGGTGGAAGAGAACCATACCATTATGAATGGAATAACGGTAGCCAAAATGAATCATTGTATGGAATAGATGAAGGTACCTTTATTCTAACTGTAACCGATAATGGCGGATGTACCGCAACAGATACCGCTTCTATTTATGAACCTGATCCTTTGATTGTAAGTGTACCCGAAACCTTAAGAACATGTAATCATGATTCAACAACAATTTATGCAGCCGTTACAGGAGGTGTTTATCCATATTCTTACCATTGGAGTACCGGTGACACAACATCACTTGTAAATGTTTATGTAAGTGGTAACCAACAATATTGGGTATATGTAACAGATGATAACGGATGCCAAAGTTCAAAATATTATATAAACATTATTGTACCCGATACTTTACGTATATTTGCAGAAGCAGAAAGCGACAGCGTATGCCCCGGAGAATCAGTACCGATAAATTTCACTATAACAGGAGGATTACCTCCATACACAGTTACTATGAACAATAATAATGTAAACTCGCAAATTATAGTTTATCCTACTTCATTAAATCATAATTACAGCATATCTGTAACAGATTTGTGTGGAACGGAAGCCTCAGATAATGTATCGATAGGTGTATATCCGATTCCTGCCTTGTCTTTCTCTGCAGATACAACTGAAGGTTGTGGTCCTCTTACTGTTCATTTTAATAATAATTCTGCCAACCCCAATTATTCAGCTTTTTGGATATTAGAAGATAGTACCAACCTATATGAAGGAGATCATATAACTCATACATTTACCGAATCCGGATTATATGATGTTACATTGATGGTTATTACAGATAAAGGATGTAAAACAAGCTTTACAAAACCTGATTTTATAGAAGTATATCCAGATCCTGTTGCACATTTTTATACTATTCCTCAAACAGTTTATATTATTACACCGCAAGTAGAATTTGTCAATCAGTCCGAAAATGCAGTATTTTATGCGTGGAGTTTTGGAGATGGAGACAGCAGCCTGGCAGAAAATCCTTCTCATACATATAGGGACACGGGAGAATATTTAGTTTCTTTATTTGTAGAAAGTGATAAGGGTTGTAAAGACACTACTACATACATACTTGTTGTAAATGATATTTACACTTTCTATGTTCCTACTGCTTTCACTCCTGACAATGATGGCGTCAATGATGTTTTCAGAGTTTTTGGTAGAAACATTGATGAGAAAACATATAATCTTAAGATTTACGATCGTTGGGGGGAAGTAATTTGGCAAACAAACAAACTTGATGACGGATGGGACGGTAAAGCTAAAAATAATAAGAAAGTAAAGCCCGGAATTTATATATGGTATGCATCATTTTATGACAAACTGGGTAAATATCACGAAGAAAGCGGGAAAGTAACTGTAATATATTGATTTGTTAAAAAAATTAAACATGAAAAAAATTATCAACATAATTTTCTTAATATTATTATCTACACAAATTGTTTTGTCACAAGGAGCAGAAATATGTAATAACGGTATTGACGATGATGGTGACGGTCTTATAGACTTAAATGACCCCGATTGTAATTGTGACGGGTTTACAACAACCGTTCCGTCAATGATTCCAAACCCGAGTTTTGAAGACTATACATGTTGCCCCAATGACTTTTCTGAATTAAGTTGCGCAGTAACATGGATACAAGCTTCAGATGCCACTTCCGATTATTGGAATACATGTGGCCAAGCCGGTAATGATTATGCTGGTTTACCTCCGTTACCAGCACCTGACGGTAATGGTTATGTGGGATTTATTAATATGTCAGGTTGGCAAGAATATGTTGGGGCATGCTTATCAACACCTATGCAGGCAGGCAATACATACATTCTAAATTTCTGGGTTGGTCCCTCTAACATGTCTCCGGATTTTGATTTAACATTTTTTGGAGCAACTGATTGCAACAATTTGCCTTTTGACGGAGATAATTGTCCTGTAGGCCAAGGAAGTTGGCAAGAACTAACCAGTGTACATGTGCATTTTGACTCTCACGAATGGATAAATTTGACTGTAACATTTACCCCAACACAGGATATATATGCACTTGTTTTTGGTCCTCCTTGTAATTCAAATTCCGGTTACACATATTATTATTTAGATAACCTTATACTTAATGTTACATCAGCATTTAGTTCAGTATCAATAGATGCAACAGGTCATCTTTGTACAAATGATTTAGTTTTACATGCACATTCCGGAGTAGATGGAAATTGGCAGTGGTATTATAATGGTGTAGCAATAGTAGGTCAAACAGATAGTACATTAAACGTTTCAGCCCTTGGATATGGAGAAGGTACCTACCAAGCCAGAATTTCTAATTCAGAAGGATGTGATGTAGGTGAATATGAAGTATCTGTTTCATACCCTTCCGTATCTGTTACTTCAACTTCAGATGTGTCTTGTTATAATGGTAACGACGGAAGCATTGATATTTCTGTTTCCGGAGGGACAACACCGTTTTCATATTCATGGACAGGACCTAACGGATTCTCTTCAACTTCTGAAGATCTGACTAATATTTATGCAGGTAATTATACCGTAACTGTTACCGACTCAAATGGCTGTACCACTTCAACTTCTGCAACAATAAATCAACCAACTCAACTGATTATTTCTTCAGATTCTATAATACACGAACAATGTCCAGGATACGCTAACGGGTCTATAGATATTACACCTGCCGGAGGCACGCCTCCTTATTCTTTCTCTTGGAGCAATGGACAAACATCAGAAGACATTGACAGTTTAACTCAAGGCACATATACAGTTACTGTTACTGACAACAACGGATGTTCCATCATTCAAAATTATCAAGTTAATACTTTATATCCAACGCCAACCTCTGATTTTACTATTGACTCTGTTTGGTGTTATCAAGATACCACAACAGTGCAATATACCGGTAATGCTACTCCTGCCGGGCATTACCACTGGACTTTCTCAAATGCCAATGTTATTACAGGAAGTGGACAAGGTCCATACTCGTTAAATTGGCTTAGTCCCGGCTTTTACGATGTTTCTTTATGGGTGGAAGAAAATGGTTGTGTATCCGATACAACAACAGTAACTATTCAAAACCCACCCCAACTTAATGTAACACTAACGCCGCAAGACCTTTTATGTTTTCAAGACAATACCGGACAAGTAACTTCTAATGTTACAGGTGGTATCCCACAATATTCTTATGCGTGGAATAATGGTGCCTCCGATACTGCAATAAATAATCTTCCTGCAGGTAATTATTCTGTAACAATTACAGATTCCAGAGGGTGTACTGCTTCAACTTCAACTGTCGTAAATGAACCCGAACAACTTATTGTTACAACTCCGGATTACATACAACACTGCAACGGACTACCACTTTCTATTGAATCGTCTGTAACAGGAGGAACTCTTCCATATACATATGCTTGGAGCGACGGAAGTACTTATCCTACACTAAATATTGAACCTACCGTAGATATGACTGTTACGGTAATAGTTACTGATGCTCACGGGTGTACTGATTCCTCTTCTACTATAATTGATGTTAACGACCCTGTACAATTTGATATATTCGTTAGTAATGACAGTGTGTGTAAAGGAGACAGGGTTGTACTTTCCGGTGTTATAACAGGAGGAGTCGGTGCTCCTTACAATATTACCAACCAAAACGGCGATGTGGTTACTTTTCCTGTCATGGTAACCGTAAACCATGATACAACATTCATATTAACTGCAACTGATGCTTGCGGTTCTCATGACGAAGATACAGCAACTGTTAGCATTTATCCCATGCCTTTAGTTATGTTCGCTGCTGATACAATTGCAGGATGCCAACCTTTTACTGTTAATTTTAATGTAACTGAAGGAGCAAACCAAATTCACAACCACATTTGGAATTTTGGAGATAATGACAACATAAACCTGTCTCTTGGACAAAATCCTTCTCACACTTATAACGACTACGGTGTTTATACTGTAACTCTAATGTACACTACAAACAAAGGGTGTAAGGATACTGTTCAAGTAGAAGATATGATTACTGTATATAAAAAACCAAAAGCAGAATTTGTTAACGACCCGCAAGTCGGTACAGTTGTTAATCCCGTTATTGATTTTATAAATCAGTCTGAAGATAATGTGCTTAATTTCTGGAGTTTTGGAGACGGGGACAGTTCTATTCAGATTAGTCCGAGACATAAATATCCAAATATTGCCAACACATACCAAGCCGTACTTATAGTTGAATCGGACAAAGGATGTAAAGATACGGCAATAGCTAATATAGAAATACAAGATGTGCCTGTGTTTTATGCTCCTACGGCTTTTACTCCGGATGGAGACGGAATTAATGAATTATTCTTTGTTATCGCTAGAAATATAGACCTGTCAAAAGAGTTTTATTTAAGCGTTTATGACCGTTGGGGTGAACTGATATGGGCTACAGACAAATACGATCCTGAAAACCCTTCAAAATACGGTTGGGACGGTACTGTTAAAGGCGGAATTAAACAAGCACCCCCTGATGTCTATGTATGGAGATGCGTGTATTATACTAAAGACGGTAATAGCCATAATAGAGCCGGAAAGGTTACTTTAATAAAATGATAAGATGTAAATATTATTTTTCTTACAACAATCATTTAACATTACTTGTTTTTTATATAAATTCATGCTAATTTCACGCAACCTAAACAGACTATTAAAGTTATAAATAAAAAAACTATGAAAAAGATATTTATTTTAGGGGTAAGTGTAATTTTATGGATATCTGCATACTCCCAATTAAAATGGTCAAGAACCGACCTAATAAAAAAAGTATTTATTAAAAATATTGGCCAAGTAGAAAATATAGCAAATAGGAAGATTCTTTTTACAAGTATAAATAATTCAGTAGAAAAATTTTATGTTACTAAAAAAGGAATTATTATAGAAATAGATACACTTGAACTTAACGGATGGGTTCCAACAAGAGAAGATATTAACGATGACGAAAAAGAACTAAAAGATTTAAAACCCGTAAAATATTTTGTTTTTAGTGAATGGGAAAATATAAATCCAGATGTAAAAATAGTACCATTAGACAAAGCTGAAGGATATTTTACATTTGGCAATGTAAGAGATAAAAAAGCTAACGGTTATAAAAAAATTCTCTTTAAGAATGCTTACCCCAATATTGACATTTTATACTCATTTCCGAAAGACAGTTCAGGTTATAAATATGAAATAATATTGCATCCCGGCGCTGATATTAGCGACTTAAAATTAAATTATTACGGAGATGTGAAAAAAGTTAGTATAAATAAACTGGGAAATATTATTATTTCCACACCTTTGCATTTCCTTATAGATCATGCTCCGCAAGATTTGGTTACAGAATCAGGAAAAACTTACCCTGTCTTTTTCCATTTAACTGAAAAAAACTTGATTGAATTCAAATCTCAGACATCGGCCGTAAATGAAAATGCTCAAATTGACCCATGGGTATCAGGCATACAGGGTTATAGTAATGCTTATGCTTTTGAAGTAGATTATGATTACGATGGTAATGTTTATGTATATGTTGATCTCAACACATATGATTTTGTTCAAAAATATTCTCCTACAGGTTCTCTTGTTTGGACACATAATATAAATAATATAAACACTAATTATGAAGGTAATTTTATGGTTGACAGAAATTTACAAAAAATATACATATCCGAAGGATTTAATGGAAGTGGCGCTAGAACTTACAGAATAGATTATAATGGCAATCCAGATGGTTTTATGTCTAATCAAAACGGTTCTTTTAGAGAAATGTGGTGTCTTGTCTTCGATTGTAGTAGTAATAGGGTTATGGGATTTGGCGGAGGAACTAATTCAAACCTTAATGGAGGGCTGATTGACCCCAATACAGGTGCCGTACAAACAGCAAATTTTACAGGGTTAGGTAGTACAGATCAAGATATCGTTCATGCAGTTACAGACCCTGCAGGTAATTTATACTGTGTTTATGCGCATGTCAGCGGATATTGTGACCATTACTTACTTAAAGTAAACTCTTCTATGAACGGACATGATTGGATGGTTGTTCATAATGGTGTTACAGGATTTGAAGAATGTAGTAACCATCCACCGGGTTACAGTTGTTGGAATGGATCTAATGCATTTAATGCTTTAGCCGCAAACGATGAATATTTGTATTTATATGACGGTGCTACCATTGCTGCTTATGATAAAACTAACGGCACTCAACTTGCTACTATCTCAACAGGTATGTCAAATAAACAACAAGGAGGAATAGCTGTAGATGATTGTAATACAATATATGTAGGAGGGAATAATGGTAATATTCTGGTCTATACTTTTGACGGAAGTAGCTTTTCCGGACCTATTGACAATATTTCACTTAACTGGCCCGGTTCTCTTGTGTGGGATGTTATGTACGACAAAAATTTTAATTTAATATATGCATCAGGTAAAGATGGCGTTGCCGCAATAAATGCAACTCACAGTTATAATTGCAGTAGTGCTTCAAATTCCTTTGATAACTCATATTTTTGTGTTGGGAACCAAGTAAATGCAGTAACCACAGTAAATACAACCTTACCCAATCCTGTAATAAATTACACATGGTCAGATCAAAACGGTAATATACTACAACAACATCAAAATACAACTAACCTGTCTGATACCCTCTTCAACATGCAATTTGGAATGACTTATAGAATAAAAGTACAAATAAACCCGCCTTGCGGTCCAATTAGTTTTGATTCTATAGTGGTACCTGCTTCCATTTCCGATACAATTCTCCCAATAATGGTAAATTGCTACGGTGAAAATTCCGGCTCTGCAACAGTTCAAATAACAGAAGGTATTGCACCTTACACCTTTTCGTGGAGTAATAATGATAATGACTCAATTGCAGAAAATTTAACAGCAGGGACATATTTTGTTACAATTAACGGAGGGTGCGGATTGTCTACTACTGACAGCATAACAATTACTCAACCACCATTACTTACTACATCTATATCAAATATTGATACAGTTTTATGTTACGGAGACACAAACGGTACAGCAACAGTAAATGCACAAGGAGGTGTATCTCCCTATACATATTTATGGGATAACGGAGAAACAACACCTACAGCAACTAGTCTCGTTTCCCAATTACATTTCGTAACAGTAACTGATGCACACGGATGTACTGCTATTGATTCTGCATATATTCCCACACCTCAACCATTACAAATTATACTTGATTCAATTGTTGATATCTCTTGCTTCTCATTTAATGACGGAGCTGTTTATATTTCTCCATCAGGCGGTACTCCTCCTTATAACTTTAACTGGAGTACAGGGGATAATACTCAAAATATAGAGAACTTAGTAGCCGGAACTTATTATTTAACTCTTACCGATTATCATAACTGTCAAGTTATTGATAGTTTTGTCGTAACGGAACCTCCTTTACTTACAACAAGCATTGATAATATCGTAAATGTAAATTGTAACGGAGAAAATAACGGGCAAGCAACTGTTGAAATTCAAGGAGGCACATCTCCATACAACGTATCTTGGGACAATTCTATAACCACTCCGGGAAATACACTTCTAAATGCAGGTACACATACAGTTACTGTAACTGACGCTCATGGCTGTGTTACAACAGATACAGTTACAATAACAGAACCTCCACTTTTGACAATTGTTTTGGATTCATCCAAAGATGTTTTATGTTATGAAGGAAATGACGGACAAGCATATTTTACAGCCTCGGGCGGCACGCCTCCATATTCATATTTATGGAGCAATGGACTCACAACAGATTACTCGACAACATTAACCGCAGGCATTTATACTATAACAGTTACGGACGATCACGGTTGTAGCGCAGAAGCACAAGCAGTAATTAACCAACCGGATGAATTAATTGTTACCACTCCTCCTAATATTCAACATTGCAACGGACTTCCATTAACAGTAGAAGCATCTGTAACAGGAGGAACATTACCATATACTTATACGTGGAGTAACGGTAGTACTTCACCTACATTAAACATAACTCCTACCGAAGATATGACTGTTTCCGTAACAGTCACAGATGCGAACGGCTGTACGGCAACTTCTTCAACCGTTATTGACGTTAATGACCCTGTACAATTTAATATATTTGTCAGCAGGGATAGCGTATGTAAAGGTGATAGAGTTATTCTTTCCGGCACAGTTACAGGTGGCGTAGGATCTCCTTATAGCATTACTAATCAAAATGGAGATATTGTCACTTTTCCTGTTATGCTTACCGTAAGTCATGATACAACAATAATACTTACTGCTACTGATGCTTGCGGCTCTCATGATGCTGATACTGTTGTAGTAAATGTCTACCCTATGCCTTTCGTTATGTTCGCAGCTGATACTATTGCAGGTTGCCAACCTTTTACTGTTAATTTCAATGTAACTGAAGGTGCAGACCAAATTCATAATCATATATGGAATTTCGGAGATAACGATAACATCAACCTGTCTCTAGGACCAAATCCGCATCATACCTACAACGACTACGGTGTTTATACAGTAACTCTAATGTACACAACTAACAAAGGGTGTAAAGATACTGTGCAAATTGAAGATATGATTACTGTATATAAAAAACCTAAAGCGGAATTTGTTAATGACCCGCAAGTTGGTACTGTTGTTAATCCGGTTATTGACTTTATTAACCAGTCTGAAGATAATGTGCTTAACTTCTGGAGTTTCGGTGACGGCGACAGTTCCATTCAAGTAAATCCTAGACATAAATATCCAAATGTGGCTAACACATACCAAGCTGTACTTATAGTTGAATCTGACAAAGGGTGTAAAGATACGGCAATAGCTAATATAGAAATACAAGATGTGCCTGTGTTTTATGCTCCTACAGCATTTACTCCTGATAATGATGGTATAAACGATTTATTCTTTGTTATAGCAAGGAATATAGACATGTCAAAAGAATTTTATTTAAGTGTATATGACCGATGGGGCGAACTTGTTTGGGCTACGAATAAATACGACCCTGAAAATCCTTCAAAGTACGGTTGGGACGGCACTGTTAAAGGCGGAAGTAAACAAGCACCTCCTGATGTTTATGTATGGAGATGCGTGTATTATACTAAAGACGGTAACAGTCATAACAGGTCAGGAAATGTAACTCTTATAAGATAACCTACAAGTGGCAGGCAATTTTGCGAATATATGTGCCTGCCTCATTTCCCATATTAAAAGCTAAATCCAAAATGCTTAATTCCATTACAAAGCCGAATTTATCAGCATAAACCTGGTAATATGGATCCGGTTTTAGTTGAAAGGCATCCAAGTAGTTACGTTTGGGAGAATAAATTTTCCTTAAATCAATAAAACCTTGATTAACTTCTTCAAAATTATAAACGGTATTGTTATATTTCAATTCCAACAGCCACACAAAATAATCAGTAAAGACTTTATTTAGTTGCCATAAATATTCATATTCGCCTACATACAACCTCTTTATATCTTCATATAAAACTTCAAAAAAGGGGGAAGAATAGTAATATGTCTCCAATGCTTTCAGATGTTTATGTATCCAATTTTCTTTATAATCGATTTTTATATCCTTAAGTGGTGTTCCGTATTTCCTGCCACCTGATACAGGAACAACCAAAGGTACTACCCCATTGGGCGACAAAACATTTGCCCTATTACGAAATGTTTGTTTGTAAAAAAAACCGTAATGGTCAATTATTAATGTTTTATTGCTGTGAATCAAAGCAAAAAACAAAGTAGTTCCGGCAAAAGCAGAAGGAATTATATAACCTTCCATACTATTCTTTCACATTAAAATAAACTACCTCATCAGGATCCAGCCTGTAAAATTCAATAAGTTCTAGGTCTAAAGTTTTAACATAATCATCTTCAATCACTTTAAACCCTACACTTCTTAATCTATCCGGATAATCGCGTCCGTATTCCCTTACATGATCGTATTGACCAAATAACCGTTCTCTTTCTTTATGATCGGTTATTGTAGGATCTTCGTAAGTTTTGTCTCTGTTGTAATTTATAGGTACTTGCAAAATTGCCCATCCTCCTTTTTTAAGCACCCTATAAACCTCTTTCATTGCTTTAATATCATCATCTATATGCTCCAAAACATGATTGCAAATAACAACATCAAAAGATTCATCTTCCAATGGCATATTACGAATATCCAGTTTAATGTCTGCAATAGGAGATTCCAAATCTGCCGTATAATACTCCAGATTTTCCATATTTCTAAAACGCTTTATAAACGGCTGTTCCGGCGCAATGTGCAAAACTTTCAGTTTATCTTTGAAAAAGTTTGTTTTGTTCTTTAAATAGAGCCACAAAAGCCTATGTCTTTCAAGAGTTAAGCAATAAGGACACAGCCTGTTATCCTCACCTTGATTACCATAAGGTAAAAACTTGCGAAATTCGTGTTCGCAAACAGGACATTTAACATTATGACCTTTATAAAAAGGTGTTATTATCTTAGAAAACAATCCACTAAACATTATAAGATATCTTCGCGGAACTTTCCTTACCAAAAATTTTATAAATTTCTTCATATCTCTTTTATCTTTCCCTTTTGTACATAACAAATGTATAAACTACTTTATTTTTTTAAGCATTCTACTCCAATTTATATCAGACTTACCGTTTTTATTTTCTATTGAAAACCAAACAAATTTTGCTTTACCAATTATGTGGTCCTCAGGAATAAATCCGAAATACCTGGAATCAAATGCATTATCCCTGTTATCGTCCATCACAAAGTAGTAATTCTTCTTAAATGTATATGATGTTGCATCCTTACCATTGATAAATACCTTTTTCTTATAAATATCTATGAACAAATCATTCCCTTCGTAAGCCCTGATTATCCTCTTGTACAAATCAATGTTTTGATAAGTAATTTTTACAGTATAACCTTTGTAAGGAATAATTAGCGGACCAAAATAATCTTTATTCCAATCGAAAAAACTACTGTTTGCTGGAAAATAATATAAAGCGTTATACCCCTTATAACCAGTGACTTCTCTAATGTATTTGACGTGAGGCAATGCTTCAAAAAAAGTAACCATAGCTGGTGACATATAAAAATCATAAACACCCATATCGCTTATCATCTTGCCTTCCAAGCCCAAACTGTCAAGAAACTGTTTTGTAAAATAAGTTCCGTCCGTTACTATCCTATATTGAAACATCAAATTCGATAAACCCTTATCAATCATTTTGTTGTTTACAAAAACCTTTTTATTGGCAATAGCAAAAGTGTCGCCAGGCAACCCCATAACTCTCGAAACCCGCACAGGTCTCAAGTCTATCGGCAATTCGTCGGCAAGTGGAAAATTGTATGCTATAACATCCAACCTGTTTGGCATTTTAAAGCCTATTCTTTTGTAAGAAAAAGTTTTAAGAATCACATAGGACTGAATATTAGTAAACGGAATGCAATTATTATTTAACGGCAAGGCAAAAAAAGTGATAGGTAGCCTTAAACCGTAAGCAGTCCTGTCAATAATAATATAATCCCCACGGTTTAATGTTTCACGCATTCTTGTATCAGTCAAAACATAGGACTGCACAAATATGCGGGCAACTATTGCCGCAACAATAGCCCAAAGCAAAGGTTTAATCCATATTTTTATTTTTTCTTTCTTAATCATAATCTGGTTTGCACCTGTTCAATAATAGAATCTTTCCATTCTTTGAAATCTCCTACTTCTATATGATTTCTTATATCTAAAACCAATCTCAAATAAAAAGACAGGTTGTGAATGCTTGCAATTTGTGCCCCTAACATCTCATTTGAAACCATCAAATGCCTTAAATACGCCTTGGTGTAATGCTTGTCTACAAATGTTTCTCCCTCTTCATCAATCGGAGAGAAATCATATTTCCACTTTTCGTTCTTAATGTTAATAATTCCTTTGTAAGTAAATAGCATTCCGTTTCTGCCGTTGCGTGTAGGCATCACACAATCAAACATATCCACCCCCCTCTCTACTGCTTCCAATATGTTGGCAGGTGTTCCCACTCCCATAAGGTACCGAGGTTTGTCTTGAGGCAAGATTGCGTTTACAACTTCAATAATATCATACATTATTTCAGCAGGTTCGCCAACCGACAAACCTCCTATTGCATATCCTACGGCAGGAAAAGACGAGATAAACTTTGCCGATTCACGCCTTAAATCTTCAAAAACACTGCCCTGTACAATAGGGAAATATGCTTGATTGTGCCCCCAAAGTGGTTTAGTTTCTTCAAAATGCTTCCACCCACGCTCCAACCACTTATGAGTTAATTCCATTGACCTTCTTGCTTCTTCTTTTTCTACGGGATATGCCGTACACTCATCCAATGCCATCATTATATCGGAGCCGAGAATCCGCTGAATATCAACAACATTTTCAGGTGTAAACAAGTGCTTTGAACCGTCTATATGAGACTTGAAATGTGCTCCTTCTTCGGTAAGTTTACGGTTTTCTGACAATGAAAACACTTGATAACCGCCGCTGTCGGTAAGAATGGGTAAATATATACCTGCAAATTTATGCAGCCCTCCTGCAGCTTTAATAACATCAGTACCCGGTCTCAAATACAAGTGATATGTATTTGATAAGATAATTTTTGCTTTTACTTCATTAATTAGATCATTGTAATGCACGCCTTTTACTGTCCCTAAAGTTCCGACGGGCATAAAAATCGGAGTGGGAATATCACCGTGGTCGGTATGAAGAATACCCCTACGGGCATTTGTTTTCTTATCCTCTTTTATCAAATCAAAATGCATAACTTATTCTTTTGGTATTGAAAATCGTATGTATTTTATCTTTTTGCCCTCGCTCAAAAACATTTGTTCGTAAAAAGTCTTTATTCCAAAAATCTTATCATCAAGAAAATCTCGATATACATCATCAGTACTGATTAATACGGGATAACCTGCATCTTGTAACACTTCCAAAGTGTATTCATAAAGCAAATCGTTATCAGTTTTAAGGTGTACGGTGTTGTCCGATACAAGGATTTTTTTGTACATATTCAAGAAATTAGGCGAAGTAAGCCGCTTCTTTGCCCTGCGTTTTGTAGGTTGCGGATCGGGAAAAGTAAGCCAAATCTCCGACACTTCATTCTCGCCAAACAGCCTGTCAACAAAATCAATTTTAGCTCTAACGAAATAAACATTGTTAAGCCCTTCTTCCAAAGCGGTTTTAGCTCCTTTCCAAATTCTCTCGCCTTTTATGTCAACACCCATAAAATTCTTCTGCGGAAACATTCTTGCAAGTCCCAGAGTATATTCAGCCTTTCCACAACCAAGTTCAACTACCAAAGGATTATTATTCCCAAAAACCTCTTCACACCATTTCCCTTTCAACTTATAATCTTTGTTCCATAGCTCTGTATAAGGTATTTGCAAAACATTTGTGAAAGTATTAAGCTCGGCAAATTTCCTCTTTTTCCTTTTAGCCATAAATACCTATTTACTTGCCACAAAGGTAACTTTTTTTGACGACGTAATAATCAAGCCTTATCAGAATATTAGTAAATAAATTTAATACATATAGCTAATATA
>JALTDM010000336.1 GCA_027074135.1 Bacteroidales bacterium | reverse complement strand
TTTTGGCGATAACGATGAAGTAAACTTGTCTCTTGGACCTAATCCGTCGCATACATACGATGATTACGGAGTTTATACGGTAACCCTAATGTACATTACAAACAAAGGATGCAAAGATACCGTACAGCTGGAAAACATGATTACTGTTTATAAGAAACCCAACGCGGAATTTATTAATAATCCGCAAGTAGGCACAGTTGTAAATTCAATTATAGATTTTATAAATTTATCAGAGGATAATTATTATAATTTCTGGAGCTTTGGAGATGGTGACAGTTCCATTCAAGTAAATCCACGACACAGGTATCCGAGTATATCCGGAAGTTATCAAGCTATTTTAATAGTAGAATCTGACAAAGGTTGTAAAGACACTGCAATAGCTAATATTGAAATTCAAGATGTGCCTGTATTCTATGCACCTACGGCATTTACACCGGACGGAGATGGCATAAACGAAGTATTTTATGTTATTGCCAGGAATATCGATACTTCAAAAGAATTTTATTTAGGTGTGTATGACCGTTGGGGAGAACTTATTTGGGCTACGGATAAGTATGATATTACAAATCCTTCAAGATACGGCTGGGACGGAACGGTAAAAGGCGGAAGCAAACAAGCACCTCCTGATGTATATGTGTGGAGATGTGTGTATTACACAAAAGACGGTAATAGTCATGTCGAAACCGGGAATGTGACATTGATGAGATGAAAATGTAAATTTTCTTTATTTTCGTGATAATTTTCTTACAATAAACTTCGATAAAATGAAAAGAATTTTCATATATTTTCTCATTACATTTTCTATGCAATTTACTTATTCACAAAGTACTTCGGAATGTCAAACTACTGCAGATTTTAATAATTGGCAACAAGCAGGCTATCCTGACTATGGGAATTGGCAAATTATAGGTGGTGGTGATTCTCTTTATCAATCAATCAATGGTAACGGTCCGACTTTTTATATAACAGCATTTGACTTGATAAATGTGGAAGTAAGAGGTAAAATTGTTGTTGATAATGATGGTGATAATGATTATATAGGTTTTGTTTTCGGGTTTAAATATCCAATGTCTTCTCCTTGGGAACATTATAAATTTTGGCTTTTTGATTGGAAAAAGGAAAATCAGGATGATGCCTTAGAGGGTTTTTCATTAGATTATGTTGATAGTATTTATCCTGTTGGTTCTACAGAATTGAATAATGCATTTTGGAGTCATAATGAACCAGGATTTACAATATATCAAACTCATTATGGAGCAAATACAGGCTGGGATTACAATACTGTGTATGAGTTGCGGTTAATTTATACTACTAATAAAATAATTACAATAGTAGATAATGATACAATTTTTGAACAAGACGGATGTTTTGAACCCGGAAGGTTTGGATTTTATAATTATTCTCAATCGAAAGTAACATATTTTAATTTTTCATATAATCTTATTGTTAACTTTCATATTCTTAATCCTGTAATTTGTTCCGGAGATACTGTACATTTTGTTTTTCTGGATAATACTTGTTACATAAACCCCGACTCTTTGAATATAAATTCAATAGTGTGGGATTTTGGAGATGGAGATACTTTGGTTATAAATCATTTAACTACTGAGAATGTTAATCCGTCGCATATTTATTCTCAACCAGGCACATATACGGTAAGTATGATTGTAACAGACAATCAAGGTTGTGTTGATACAGCCCAACAGACTATAACTGTAAATTCGCTACCTGAAATAGCTTTGTCTTCCGATACTTCAATTTGTTCCGGGGACCAAATTCAATTAAATGCTACCGGAGGAATATCTTATTTTTGGAATACGGGAGATACGACTTCTTCTATAACAGTTTCTCCCGAAACAAGCACGACATTTTTCGTGACTGTTGTTGATGAAAATTCTTGCGAAAATAATGGCTCTGTAAATATTACCGTGAATGAATTACCTACTGTTTCGTTAGGTAATGATACCGTTCTGTGTCCAAATCAGACTATAACATTGAATGCTGGCTCAAATTATGCAAGTTACTTTTGGTCAACATCAGAAACGACACATAGTATTGTTGTAAGTACAAGTGGGATATATTCGGTAACCGTAACAAATGATGCAGGGTGTGAAAATTCGGATACCATATCAGTATCTAATTATCCTGAAATGAATGTAAATATTATTGGTGATACTTTGGTTTGCGAAAATACTTGTAATAATGAATTAAATGTCTCTGTGAGTGGCGGTGGAAGTAATTACTCATACTTGTGGAATACGGGTGATACTACATCTGTTTTATCCGCGGGTTGTACTACAATGACATATTTTGTTACTGTTACTGATAATAATTCAGGGTGTTTTGTAACGGATTCTTTACTTGTTGAGGTTGACAATGTTAGTACGACATTGCAAGTAGATAGCATTAGTTGTAACGGCTTGTGTGATGGAAAAATAAATCTAACTGTCCAATCAAATTATCCTCCATATCATTATGTTTGGAGTAATTCAGCTAATACTTCAGAGGTTGACAGTTTGTGTGCTGGTAGTTATATAGTTACTGTTACGGATTCTGTAGGATGTTCTATTGAAGATACAATTGTTTTGTTCGACCCTTTGCCTTTGAATGTGCATATTGCAGGGTACGATGGAGGGGTAGTTTGTCCCAACGATACTTTACATTTAGGCACCCATGTGTCGGGTGGACATTCTCCATATACATATTATTGGAATAGCGTACAAGGTGGTAGTAGTTTTATTCTTACAGGGGATTTAAATTTTGTAAATTTGAGAGTGGTTGATGATAATAATTGTGAAAGTTCCGATTCGCTAACGGTAACCCATCCTTTACCATTATCACTCACATTGGATGCAAGCAAAGATACCTTTTGTATGGGAGATGATGTGTTGATAAATGCTAATGTGTCAGGTAGTGGCGGCTTACCATATTATTTCACAAATCAATCAGGAGAGTACGTGAATTTTCCATTTAATATCAATTTGTACCATGATACAATAATCATTGCAAATGTAAATGATGATTGCGTGTTGCCGGCAAGTGATACTTTACACTTGTACGTTTATCAAACGCCGCCTATATTTTTTAATGTGGACACGCCTTCTGGTTGTGAACCTTTGATAGTAACATTTAATATCTCAGAGGGAGCAAGTAATGTTGATAATCCTATTTGGAATTTCGGAGACAACGACCAAAATAATTTATCGTTGGAAATGAATCCTTCTCATACATATTATGAATCTGGCACTTACGATGTAACTTTGTATTTCACTTCTAATCAAGGTTGCAAAGATAGTATTACCGAAGAAGGTATTGTTACGGTTTATCCAAAGCCTCATGCTGAGTTTACAGCAAATCCTTCTGTTGCTACTATTGTGAATTCAACTGTAGATTTTATAAATTTATCTGAAGGTAATTATCTTAATTTCTGGAGTTTTGGAACAGGAGACAGTTCAATAAAAGGGAATCCCAGATATACTTATCCACAAGTTGCAAATAGTTACGAAGTTGTATTAATAATTCAGTCGTCATTCGGTTGTAAGGACACCGCAAAATCAATTGTTGAAATACAAGATGTGCCTGTATTTTATGCACCTACAGCATTTACTCCTGATGGCGATGGTATAAACGAATTTTTTTATGTAATTGCAAGAAATATCGATACTTCAAAAGAATTTTATTTAGGTGTGTATGATCGCTGGGGAGAACTTATTTGGTCAACGAATAAGTATGACCCGAAAAATCCTTCGAAATACGGATGGGACGGTTCCGTAAAAGGAGGCAGTAATAAAGCAATACCAAATGTTTATGTGTGGAGGTGTGTGTATCATACAAAGGATGGGAATTCACATGTCGAAACCGGGAAGGTGGTGCTAATAAGGTGATAATTCTAAATCACCCCTTTGTTCCAGTTACCTTTCTTACTTATTATTGCGGCTATTATTCCACTAATAACATTCGAAAACGGGAATGCTATCCATATTCCAAGCTCTCCAAGTCCCAAAAGGAATGCAAAAATATATGCGGCAGGTAATCTCAAAATCCAAAGTGAAATAATAGACATAATCATTGAAATTTTTGTTTTACCGGTACCGCGGAATAATCCGAAATACGCCATTTGAAGTCCAATAAACCCAAAACTCAAAGCCATTATTTTGAGGAAAAGGGAGCTTTTTTCAATAGTTATTATGTCTCCCGGAATAAAAATTCCTACTAATTGACGCGAAAGAACAAAGAAAAGTACCCCGAAAAAAGTTAAACTATAAAAACCGATTTTAGCACTTGTTTTTGTTATATGTCTTACTCTTTCGAATTTTTCTGCACCGACATTTTGTCCTATCATTGCCGAAGTTGCGGCAGACAAACCTAAGGCCGGAATTATTATGAAACTTAGTATCCGGCTGCCTATACCATATGCTGCCAGTGTTACAGTTCCAAATCTTGCAACCATATAGGTCATCAAGGTAATACCCAGCGAACGAGCGGATTGTTCTATTGAAACAGGAATGCCAAGTGAAAAAATTCTTTTTATTAATTGCCAGTCGGGGTTTAAATCTTTGAGGTCGAGTTTTACCTGGTGTTCTCCTTTTATTATCAAAAAGATTCCCACAATAGCAGCCAATGTTTGGGTGATAACTGTTGAAACAGCAGCTCCACCAACACCCATAGGAGGAACAGGTCCATATCCCAGAATAAATAGTGGGTCAAGAACAAAGTTTAATAAAACAGTACTCAGAACTATATACATTGGTATTTTTACCTCACCAACTCCTCTCATTAATGATTGAAAAACCATGTACATAAAAATAAATACCAAGCCGGTAAATGAGATTTTCATATAAGTAACCGCTTCTGTAAAAACAGTATGTTCCGGATTCATCAATCCTATTAGTGTAGGGGTTAAAAAGAAACCTAAAACTGCAAGAATGGTTGAGATGATTAAAATAATCATAAATGTTTGCGAAGTTATGTGTTTCAAAGCATTTTGGTCCTCTCTACCCTTGTATTGCGAAATTAAAATAGAACCCGCCATTGTGAGGCCTCCGCCAAGAGAGACTATAAAAAAAATTATCGGGAATGTCAAAGATACTGCGGCAACAGCAATATGTCCCAACCGTCCTACCCAAAAAGTATCTGTCAAATTATATGCAGTTTGAAGAAGGTTAGCAAATATTATTGGAATAGAAAGTCTTACAAGTGATTTTAAAATATTACCTTCTGTAAGATAATTTTTATTTCCGGATGGTTGCATTGGCATGACAACAAAGGTAAGAATATTTTTAAGACTTTTATATAGAAAAAAAGCTGGCAATATAAGTTATATTGCCGGCCTTTGAACATGAGAGCAACTACAATTCTTAGAATTGATATGATAGCCCAACTCCAATAACTTTTTTAAACTGAGTACGAGGACCTTTTCTGTCAATTATACCATCGCCATTGTCATCAATTCCAATTTTTATATCATCATCGTAAATCAGGTTGGTTGTGATAATAGCAGATAAAAATTTGGTAAGTTTCATGTTTAACAATACTTCCCAGTTAATATCTATGTTTTGAGGGTTATGCAGGTAGTTTGAAAATAAACCAAGTTTTGTTTGGAACAAGTATTTTTTGCCAAATTCTTTTCTGTAAGAAGTTCTGATGTATCCACCAAATTCAAGGCGTACGGTCTTTCCTGTATCAACACCATAGGCACCTATGGATGATAAAGATTCTTCCATAACAAGTGTTGTTTTCATTGTCAGAGGAGCAATAAAAGCATTAAATCCGTCTTTCCCATAGTTTATACCTGCTGCCGTCAAGATATATGCAGGTGACAAAAAGTTTGAAATCATTGTTGAATCATCAGGATAATTATAGCCTGCTGTAAATTGTGATGTGAAACTTGCCAATGCAGAATAATACCAGTTATTGCTGGCTCGAAGTCCGAATTTTGAAACAAACTCAATTTTGTCATCAGTCTTTTTAAATTTTTTTGCTTCACCTTGTTTTAATAATCCGTAAGCAAGATTCAATGAGTTTTGCCAAAACATATTTCCTTTTTTGTAATTAGCAAAAAAGTTTGAAAATCCATTGATTGCTACGGAATTTTCTCCACCTGCTGCCCAATTGGTTAGTGTAACGCTGGAAAAGCTTAAAGAAATCAAACCTCCTGTTTTCCAACCTTGCGTTGTATCCTTATATTCAGTTTTCAAATCTTTTTCGGCTTCTGTTACTTGTGAAAATCCTGTGTGAAAAGCCAAAACTGAAATCATAACAAAAACTATAATCCTTTTCATAACTCTATTTTTTATGACTTTATGCGTTGTTTGAAATATGTATGTCCATTTGCGGATATGGAATGTTTAGTCCTGCTTTTGTAAATTCGTTATACACTTTTTCATTTGTGTCAAAAAATACTCCCCAGTAATCTTTTCCCTCTACCCACACTCTTACTGCTAAATTAACTGAACTGTCAGCTAATTCTGCTACAGCAATAAACGGCTTAGGGTCCTTCAAAACTCTTGTGTCTTCCGAAAAGATTTTGTTTAAAACTTCTCTGGCTTTATTTACATCATCACCGTATCCAATGCCAAATGTCCAATCAACACGTCTTCTTGGTTCCGTAGAGTAATTGATAAGGGATGACGTTGCTAAACCACCATTAGGGATAATAATCGTTTTATTGTCAGGTGTGGTAAGAATTGTGTTGAAAATCTGTATTTCTTTAACGATTCCCGCATAATCTTGTGCTTCTATGTAATCCCCTACTTTAAATGGTTTAAAAATAAGTATCATAACACCACCTGCGAAATTTTGTAAACTTCCTGAAAGTGATAAACCTATTGCCAAGCCTGCTGCTCCCAAAATTGCGATGAATGAGGTCATTTCTATCCCCACCATGCTTAAAACAGAAATTACCAGTAAAGTTTTTAGGGTAATGGAAACAAGACTACCTAAAAATGATTTGAGAGATGGCTCTAATTTCCTTTTGTTTAAAATGTTTTGGAACCCCTTATCCAGAAGTTTTATTATCCAAATTCCGACAATTAAAACTATAATTGCTCCAATAAGTTTAGGTCCGTAGTTAACACCTATTTCAATTAATTGGTCTAAAATGTTTTGTGTGTTCATTATTAATTATTTGCCACAAATATATGGCAAATAATCTCACTGGGAAAACTATTTTGCAAAATTAAAATGTATAGTTCATTGTTATTTGAGGTGTAAATCCTAATAAGTAATGCTGATAATAAGACAAATTGAATTCAAAAGATTTGAACACATAACCAAGCCCGAAAGAAAATGATGTGTAATTTGAAATTGCCGTATTGATGTAGTATTTTGATGTCGATAGCCCTATCCTGAAATAAAGTTTTTCTTTGTAAAAATATTCCAGACCTGCACGGTAAATAATAGGATATCTTGTATCTTTATTAATGTCAAACAGAAGATTTACTTTCTCGGCAGGCTTATATAGCATTCCAATAGAGAATACAGTGGCAAACTTCATTGAGTCTGTTTTTGTTTCGTAGATGGTTGCAGGATTGAAAACATGTGCGCCTATCATAAAATTGTCGCTTATCTTTGAGAAAATACCGAGTTCAGCAGTTACAGCTGAGTTGCTGGGATATAAGGCTTCCGGAACTTGACTGTGATGAAAATTTATTTGTGCAGATGCAGATACTTTTTCATTTAATTTGAGAGCATATGACAATCCTGCCATTATTGATGAATAATTCTTTACTCCCAGATAATTTGCAGTAAAAGATAGTGCACTATTATTCATTGGATAAATTCCGGCAAAAGCTTGATATCCGATTGTAGTAAAACGGTTTTCGTAAAAAAATCCGATTGATGGTTTTTCTAAAAAGGGTAATGCGGCTTGATTATATGATGCCGACCAAATATCAGTAAGAGCCACACCTGCACCACCCATGGCACCTTGACGAGCTCCTGTGGGATAATATTCACTATAGCCTTGTGACTGAGCAGTGAAATTCCACAAAAAAGTTATAGCAAAGACACTAATTAACTTTATACTTAAATTCCGTAATTTTACTGAGTTCTTCATTTGCTTTTATGACTTTAGATTTGAGGCTTTCTTTATATTCTTTTAAAGTTTCTGCAATGGATTCGTCTATAAGTGCTAATATTTGTATGGCTAGTATACCTGCATTTTGAGCATTATCCAATCCTACTGTGGCTACTGGAATCCCGGGAGGCATTTGCAAAATAGACAAAATAGAATCCCATCCGTCAATAGATATTGATGACCTGCAAGGTACGCCGATTACAGGTAATGTGGTATATGCTGCAATAACACCGGGTAAATGTGCTGCACCACCGGCACCTGCTATTATAACTTTTACACCGTCTTTAGTAGCACTATCAATAAATTCTATAACCTTTTCGGGAGTTCTATGTGCTGATAATGCATAAACTTCAAATGGTATTTGGTGACTTTCTAATATTTCTGCTGCTTTCTTCATAATAGGCCAATCAGATGTGCTTCCCATTACGATGCTTACTAATGCTTTCATTTTCAAAAAAATTACTTATAGGTAATGATTTTATATTTACTTTTGCAATTATAATAAAAAAATCAATATTAAAGTGGAGACTGTAAAAATATTGGATAAAGAGTTTGAAATCTTTATTCCCGAACAAAAAATTTATGAAGCGATAGATAAATTAGCGGAACAAATTACTAATGATTACAAAGACAGCGATCCGATCTTTTTGGGTATTCTAAATGGTTCGTTTTTGTTTGCTGCCGAATTGTTAAAAAGGATAAAATTTCCGTGTACAATTTCATTTTTGAAGTTGGCTTCTTATCAAGGAACTGCTTCTACCGGTAAGGTAAAACGTCTGATAGGTATAAATGAAGATTTGAAAGATAAAACGGTTATAGTCCTTGAAGATATAATTGATACGGGAATAACCATGACTCAAATAAAAAAACAGCTTGTGGGATACGAACCTAAAAAGATAGTGGTAACTACATTGTTTTTTAAACCCGAAGCATACCAAACAAATGATCATATAGACTATATTGGTGTGGATATTCCAAATAATTTTATTGTCGGATTCGGATTAGATTATGACGGATATGGTAGGAACTTGACAAATGTTTATAAACTCAAAAAATAACAAATCATGAAAAACATAGTATTGTTCGGTCCACCGGGGGCAGGTAAAGGCACCCAGGCAAAGAAAATAGTTGAAAAATACGGCTTTGTTCATCTTTCAACAGGTGATATGTTTAGGAATGAATTAAAAAATAATACACCCGTTGGGCAAAAAGCTAAAGCCTACATGGATAAAGGTGAACTTGTGCCGGATTCCGTAATTTTGGAAATGGTTGAAAATTTTATTAAGAATAATATGAATGATAAAGGATTTATTTTTGACGGTTTCCCTAGGACATTGCCGCAAGCTGAAGGTCTTGACGAAATTATAACAAGGCATGACACTGCAATAAACGGAATGATTGAAATATTTGTAAATGATGAAGAAATAATAAACAGGATTACAAAAAGGGCTGAGATAGAAGGTAGAGAAGATGATAAGAATGTCGAAGTAATTGAAAATAGAATTAATGTTTATAATCGTGAAAAAGACAGTGTGAAAGAATATTATCAAAAGCAAAATAAATATTATAAAATTGATGGTATCGGAACCATTGATGAAATTTTTGAGAGGCTTTGTAACATAATTGATACTATTTAACAAAAAAAATCATACGGAGGTGGCTTTTTTTGCTACCTCTGTTGTGTTATTTCGTAGATAATGTATGGAAGTTACTTTAGATGATGTTAAAAACATAGTACGAACTTTAAAAGAATACACTGATTTTGATTTAACTGATTATTCAGAAAAATCTTTGAAACGCAGGATAGAAAGAATAATCTCGGAGTATAGAATGAATCCTGTTTCAATAGCTCACCAGATAAAAACAGATAAAAAATTTGCACGTAAATTAGTCAATGAAATTACTGTTAATACTACTGAGCTTTTTAGAGATCCTCAAATGTGGTATTCTCTGAGGTATGATATTTACCTTAAGTTGAAAACTCATGCTAAAATAAGTATTTGGCATGCAGGATGTTCAACAGGACAGGAGGTGTATTCCAATATAATATTAATGAAAGAGTTGAATCTTCTTGATAAAGCAATGATTTTTGCTACAGATATAAATAATGAAGTGATAGAGAAAGCTAAAAAAGGGGAATACCGCTATCGTCTCAATTTTGAATATCTTAATAATTTTGATTCGGTTGTGAATAGACATCCGCTTAATTATGAGGTGAATAGAGGTGTGAGTTACAAAAAATATTTTGATATTGACAGAAAAAACGATTTACTTAAAATTAAAGAACAATATCGTAAAATTCCAATGTTCAGGGTTCACGATTTAATAAAAGGAGAACAGGAATTTTTAACAAAGTTTGACATAGTTTTTTGCCGCAATGTACTAATATACTTTAACTTTAATTTGCAAAAACGTATTCTTCGTATGTTTCGTAAAAATATGAATAAGGGTGCGTACTTGATTTTGGGATATCATGAAAGTATTATAGAACCTATGGAGATAGGATTTGAGAAAAAAAATAATTATTATGTGGCAATTTAGCCTGTTAAAAAATTTTTTTTTGCTTATTCCCTCCCAATTGGGAATTTATTTATTCTTTTGTAGAAATAAATATTTTTTGACATGAAAATGTATAGATCTGTTTTAACATTTTTTATTACACTTATAGCATTTAGTGCTTGCTCACAAGATTATATTTATCCTCAACATGATAATGAAGGATATTACATAAAAGTAGACGGGAAAAAGATTTATGCAATAAAGCAAAAAACTCCGTTAAATATTTCAAAAATAAAATATGAGCAAAATGATAAGGGTATAAAAATAAACTTTAGTGAAAAAAATTTGAATGGAACACTGTTTTTTGGACTTATAAATGACAATAATAAATTTCCGTATCCAGTGTTTTTTAAAAAGAGTGCTGAAATTAAAGACGGTAAAGTTATTGTTCCCATTTCGATGTTGAGAGGGAAATATGATATGACCGGTTGGGAAAAGAAAAAATATGGAGTTGTAGGTTACCGTGTGATGACAGATAAAGGGCAACTATTGTATGACGCAAGGCTTGGTTTCCGTTACAAAAACGGTGAGTTCATTCCTGCGGTATTTATGACCAAAACACCTACTGTAAATATTATTACACCGATTAGTGTAATCATAAGGTTTGAAAGTAATATAAATACACTTGGATTCATTACAATTGCAGGCAAAACTTACCAAACCCAGGGTATTATTCACGAAAAAACAATTTTTGGCTTAAAACCAGGTAAGTCTTATAAGTACACGGTAATTTGCGGTATTGATACAATTACAAGAAGTTTAATAACTGCTCCTGAATACGGCAGCGATACAGAGTTTAAGTTTGCTTATGCGAGCGATAGCCGTGCCGGCAGTGGTGGAGGTGAAAGGAATTTATATGGCACAAATGCTTACATTCTTAAAAAAATTTTTGCCGTAGCAGCAAATGAAGGTGTTTCTTTCTTTCAATTTTCGGGTGATTTGATAAACGGCTATACTGGAAATTACAGCGAAGAAAAGTTGGAATATTCAAATTGGAGAACAACTGTAATGCCTTTTACCGCATATTTTCCTGTTTATGTTGCAATGGGGAATCACGAAGTTTACAATGCTATTTTTAATATAAGTAAAGATAAAAAATGGTTTATAAATTATACTGACAAAAAAGGAAGAAACGCAGAAAGTATATTTGCCGAAGAATTTACAAATCCACAAAACGGACCGGAACCGGAAAAATATACTAATCCTGTGACAGGTAACCCGTTGCCGTCTTATAAAGAAAATGCTTATTATTACATTTACGGCAATACTGCAATTATTGTATTGAATAGCAATTATTTTTATAACCCAGATTTGACTGAAAACGATAAAATGGTAGGTAATTTGCATGCTTATATTATGGATGGACAAATGCAATGGCTAAAAAACACTGTGGATAAACTTGAAAAGGACAATGCAATAAAATATATTTTTGTTACCTTGCACACGCCTGTTTTTCCCAATGGTGGTCACTCAACAAATGATATGTGGTACGGTGGAGATAATAAATATAGGGCACAGATTGGTAAAGCAAAGATTAAGTACGGAATAATTGAACGCAGGGATCAGATTCTTGACTTATTGGTAAACAAAAGTAAAAAGACAGTGGCTTTACTCACAGGAGACGAACATAATTATTGCAGATTGGAAATAGGACCCGGTACAAAAATTTACCCCGATGACTGGAAAGGCAAAAGAATAAAACTAAACAGAACTATTTGGCAAATAAACAATGGTGCGGCAGGAGCACCTTATTATGCAAAAGAAAATCTACCGTGGACAGACCACCTGAAAGCTTTTTCTACCGAAAATGCCGTAGTAATTATTAATGTAAACCACAATGGTAGGATAAAAGTGAAAGTGATAAACCCGGACACGCTGAATATTATTGATGAGTTTACGTTGTGATTCGGTAAATAAAAAAGGCTGCTCGTTGTTAGCAGCCTTTTTTATTTACCTGAGTTATTATTTTTAATATGCAAATAGCGGGTAATCTTTCATTATTTCATTTACTTTTTCTCCAACTTTTGCAACTATATCTTCTTCGTCAGTTTTACCAATGTGATTTATAACTTCGTCTATCAGTTCAATAATTATCGGCATTTCATTTTCTTTCATTCCTCTAGTAGTTATTGCAGGAGTGCCCACTCTTATCCCGGAAGTTTGGAATGGAGATCTACTGTCGAATGGCACCATATTTTTGTTGATTGTAATATGTGCTCGTTCAAGAGTTTTTTCTACTTGCTTACCGGTAATTTCAGGATATTTTGTTCTGAGGTCAATAAGCATTAAATGATTGTCTGTACCTCCTGAAACTATTTTGTAACCTTTTTCAAGGAATGCTTTTGCCATAGCTTCAGCATTTTTTCTTACTTGTTTGATATATTCACCATATTCGTCAGTAAGCGCTTCGCCGAATGCGACAGCTTTAGCTGCTATAACATGTTCTAACGGTCCCCCTTGTGTCCCTGGAAATACTGCTGAGTCAAGAACTTGTGACAAAGTTTTTATTTTGCCTTTGAGAGTTGTGTATCCCCATGGGTTTTCAATATCTTCCGCAATAAGTATCATACCGCCTCTAGGTCCTCTTAATGTTTTATGAGTTGTGGTTGTTACAATATGGCAATGTGGGAATGGATTTTTAAGTAATCCGCGTGCGATAAGACCTGAGGGGTGTGAAATGTCTGCCATCAATATTGCTCCTACGCTGTCTGCTATTTTTCTCATTCTTTCATAATCCCAATCCCTAGAGTAGGCCGAGGCTCCGGCTATTATAAGTTTTGGTTTTTCTTTGAGGGCAATCTCTTCCATTTCGTCATAGTTAATATACCCGTCTTCATTTACATGATAAGGTATGGGATTATATAAGATTCCCGAGTAATTTACATGTGATCCGTGTGTTAGGTGACCACCATGAGCCAAATCTAACCCCATAAATTTATCCCCGGGTTTTAATGCTGCCAGCATAACAGCGGCATTCGCTTGTGCTCCGGAATGAGGCTGAACATTTGCCCAAACTGCTCCAAATAATTTTTTAGCTCTTTCTATAGCTATGGTTTCCACCTCATCTACAAATTGGCATCCGCCGTAATATCTTTTGCCGGGATAACCTTCTGCATATTTATTGGTTAACCATGAGCCCATGGCTTGCATTACTTGGTCACTTACAAAATTTTCCGAAGCAATAAGTTCAATCCCGTTTAATTGTCGTTGATGTTCTTTTTCAATAAACTGAAAAACTGTTTCGTCCTTTTTCATTTTCGATTATTTTTTATTACACAACAAAGTTAAATATTTTTTTCAACATTTGTTGTAATACAAAAAAGGCTGCCCTTTCGGACAGCCTTTTTATTTTGAAATAACCTTATTGATTATTTTACTATTTCTACCGGTTTGGATGAAATAATCTTGCCGTTTTGTTTAATTACAATGTAATATATTCCGTTGTCTAGATTGCTTACATTTATATTGTTGTTACCTGCTTTTATTTGCTGTGTTATAGTTGTATTCCCGTTTGAAGATACAATACTTAATTTAGCGGTTTTAAGTGTTGCCGGTAATTCTATGTTGAGGTTTTTTGCAGCCGGGTTAGGATAAACTTTTACATTGTAATTAAAGTTTGTCAAAGTTACTTCAGATGGTTGACTTTTGTTAATAAATGCACCATAAACATCAAGATTACCGTCGTTGTTTCTACCATCTGTCCATATTGGAATAATGTAGCTAGAAGTAGCAAGTATTTGAGTGTATTCACCTATGCCAAAACCTTGATTTTTATCACCGATATGTGCAAAATCACTTGGTACACTTGTTACTTGAACATTGGTAAATGTATTTCCACCATCTGAAGAAAGACCATAATAGTAATTTGCCGGATATGGTGGATTTAACGGGTCTGTATCATCCCTTCTATCATACCAACCTAGAACGATTTCATCTTCAGGATTTACTGTTATGGTTGAGTAATAGTTTTGAGAAGTAGTTAATCCGTCATTGTTAACAATAACTGGTGTTGACCATGTAGAACCGTTATCAGATGATTTTGATATATATATATCAGATAATGTATTGCCGTGAGTATTTACGCCAAATGCAGTCCAACTTATATAAATATTCCCTTGATGGTCTGCAGCCATATATGGTGAAGGATAAAGTCTTTGGTTGCTTATGCCGGGAATTGTGTCAGGACCTAAGCTGTCTGGAGTGAAAAGAGGTAAATTAAATGTCACATAACTAATTCTATTAGGTTCAGAAAAAGTTTGACCGCCATCTGTGGAAACAGAGTGCCAGAGTGCCAGGTTTAAATCATTTTTCTTATATCCATAAAAAGATACATGAACGTTTCCGTTTGCATCAACTGTTACACTTGAAAATTGTGTAAATACAAATTCTGTTGAATCTGCAACAAGAGCTTCAGTTGTGAAAGAATTTTGATTAGCAGGTTTCGTTTTACAAAGTATTTCATAGTGGGCATTGCCGTTAGCATCTTGACTAAGAGTAACATAAGAAATGTAAATATTGTTTTTGTATGGTGAGTTGTCATTTACGTCGGCAGCCATCCATTCTTTATCAGATACCGGTGAATTAATAGATTGCATTTGACCGGCATACATATGAACACTACCTAAAAGTATGGTATCGTTATCTGGTGTTGTCCAGGTTGCACCACCATCATCAGAATATGCCCAAAAAATACCCATATTTACATCACCACTTATGAAATCTAACAATTGTCCGTAAAGATCAATCCATGTAAAATATAATCTTCCGTTGGCATCATAAACAAAAACAGGGTCACCTCCACCTCCGGACATTGTTCCGTCTTCGTGTGGCATGTTTACGAAATTTGAAACATTCCAAGTTTGTCCGAAATCTTTTGTGTAATAAATCGGGCAAGAAAGTCCGTTTTGAGAATCCATTTTTATAGGACTTGCTACTATGTTGTTGGTATCAGTAGGATTAATTGCTGCTGAAATCTCACTTTCCGGATTACTATCTTCGGAAATAGGAAAATCATTCTCTGCTTTTAAAGCCTTTAACAATTCCTGATTTTGTTTAAATTCGGGTTTTGTTTCGGCGATTTTCACTAATGTTTCCTTGTTTAATTTAACTTTTTCTTTGAAAGTCCATCTTAAAGCTTCGTTTGGGTTAATTTTTTGCGCATTTACAATGCTTACACTTAATAAAAGTAACAATAAAAAGTTTAGCTT
>JALTDM010000335.1 GCA_027074135.1 Bacteroidales bacterium | reverse complement strand
ATCTACAACTACCGAAAAAATCGAAACATTTGTAGATTGTGTTGCTACATTTATTTGATTCAGTGCGGGAATGTAATTATGTTTTGTAGTGGTTAGTTTAATTGTTCCGGGTGTATTTGCATTTATAGTCAAAAGTATATTCCCTTGATTATCCGTGAGTCCGGTTGCAAAAACATCGCTACTTCTTTTAGCTGTAACCCATACATTTTTTAAAGGGTTGTCACCATCATCGTAACAATGAACCGAAATAGTTTTCGTTCCCGTTTGAATAGTTTGCGGAAAATCCACATTCAAGTTTTGAGGCTGGTTGGTCCAAAGTTCCAGAGAAGGGTCCCCCATAAGATTATTCCAGTATGAAAATTGAGTTACATGATTGGAAGGATTTTGGGGATAAGCAAGATAAAGCGCATATTTTGCCGAAGTTAAAGCGGCACCCGGTTGGGTAATATTTTCTTTGAATACACTTTGATAAAATCCCGCATCGACAATGTTATTAAAACAGGTATGAGTATGAATAGTTGCAGTGGAAATAGCGGCAATACCTCCTTTCGGATTAGTAGCCGTTCCTGCAGTTAAAAAAACTTCGCTAATGCAATCTTCCTGGTCAAAATCACCGGTTCCGCAAGTGATGGCAACCACCATAGGTAGTTTAAAACCATTATGAAGAGCCAGTGTATTGCTATTACTCCAGTCGCTCATACCATACCAACCGCGATAATTAAAATATAGCACACCGTTATTTACGGCATTACTCATTGCAGATACATATCCACCCGAATAGGCTTCATAAAAATCATAATCGGGATTTGTGTCCGTAATAATCTGCTTGATAAATAGATTTGTATAAATTGTAGATTGTCCCGAAGATGAAGGGTCGCCTATCAAAACAGCTTTTTTATACCAATCGGTATTATCCAAATAGGGTGTTTTTTCATAATTTAAAATTTTGTTCAATACGGTTTGTATTTCCGGTTGAGAACTTACGGAAAGTCTTCCTACAAACATATCCCCTAAAATATCATTTCCTTCTAACAAAGTATATCCTATATCACCTGCGCCACCGCCATATTCCGTAGTCGGTATATAATATCCGCCGTTTTGTGCATCTCCAACCAACATTAAATATTCGGGAGGCGTGTCGGAAGAATCATATATATTTTGAATATAACTTTTTATGCTATTGAATGATGAACCTGTAACGGCAGTACTTACAGCTGTTACATCAAAACCCTTTTCCTCTTTCCAATCAACCAGAACATTTACAAACTGAGCCAAAGTTGAATTATTATAATAAATCAAAAGAATGGAGGGTTGTTGATAATCTTCATCTCTATCTTTTGTGTAATCGAAATTTACTATTTTATCTTTTAAAACATTTTCAAAAACTCTTGATTTTTTTTTGTGAGTTATAATCGGGTTTATATCGGCTTTTTTATTATCTTAAGTGAT
>JALTDM010000334.1 GCA_027074135.1 Bacteroidales bacterium | reverse complement strand
GTTCAAAAACAGATTAAAACCATCAGGAAAATAATACTCAATATAAGGTCGCCTAAAACTGGCGGCCTTTTTTGTTGCACGGCACCCAAAAGTGTTTTTCAAAATCCACAATACAATCGTTTTCCACCTTTATACCTTCAGCTTCCAGTAATTCTTGCATCATATACGGTGTAGGAAAATGTATTTTCCCTGTAAGGCAGCCGTTTCTGTTTACTACACGGTGGGCAGGTATAAATTCCGACGAAGAAAAAGACTTGTTTAGCGCCCAGCCTACAGCTCTTGCACTTGCAGCCACACCCAAACATTCGGCAATGGCTCCGTAAGTTGTAACCTTCCCTTCGGGAATTTGCTTTACCACATCATAAACACGCTCAAAAAAGTTCATACCTTACAATTCAGTGCCAAATACAAATTTATTAAATCTTGTGATTAACTTTGCAAAAAATTAAAATATGAACTTCCACAATACAATTTGTGCCATAGCAACCCCAACCAGAGAAGGAGCAATTGCCGTCATTCGTATTAGCGGTGATGAAACTTTCAAAATCGTCGGAAAAATATTTGTTTCCGCCTCAAAAAACAAAGATTTGTCAAAAGCCGGTACTCATACTTTACATTACGGCGAAATAAAAGAAAATGGCGAAACCGTAGATGAAGTTCTTGTTGCGATATACAAATCGCCGCACTCATATACAGGCGAAGATTCTGCAGAAATTTTTTGCCACGGCTCCATATACATTCAAAAAAAGATTGTTCAACTACTTATAAACAACGGTGCTACACTTGCCCAACCAGGCGAATTTACGATGCGGGCATTTTTGAATCACAAGATAGACCTTGCACAAGCCGAAGGAGTGGCAGACCTTATTTCCAGCAAATCTAAAGCCGCCGCTACGCTTGCAATAAAGCAACTAAAAGGCGATTTTTCGAAACAAATAAACAACCTAAGGCAAAAACTTATAGACCTTCTTTCGCTCATTGAATTGGAACTTGACTTTTCGGAAGAAGATGTTGAATTTGCCGACAGGAGCGAACTTATCGGAATAATTACCCAAATAGAAGAATGGACAGATAACCTGATAAAAAACTTTAAACTCGGCAATGCAATAAAAGAAGGTGTGCCAGTAGCCATTACCGGAATACCGAATGTTGGTAAATCAACCTTGCTTAACCTGCTGCTTAACGAAAACAAAGCCATAGTTTCGGAAATTCCCGGCACTACCCGCGACATTGTAGAAGATGTAATAAATATCGATGGTGTGAGATTCCGCCTTATTGATACGGCAGGCATACGCGAAACAAATGATGTTGTTGAAAATCTAGGCATAGAAAGAAGTCTTCAAGCAATAAAAAAAGCACTTTTGAACATCGTTGTGGCAGACCCGACCCAAGATTTAAACGAAAACATTAAACACATAGAAAATGTTATTTCAAACAGCGTAGAAGGGAGCAAAATTCTAGTATTCATCAACAAAATAGACAAAGCTTCTGACGGTGAAATAAAAAGCCTTGAAAAATTCTTGTCAGACAAAGGATTAAATTATTTGAAAATTTCTGCAAAAGACAAATCTTATCTCACGGAAATAAACAATGCAATAATTTCTACTTCGGGAATAGGTAAATTCTTTGAAGAAGAAACATTTGCCATAAACCAAAGGCACTATCAAGCTCTCACAAACATTAAAAACTCAATAGTTGAAGTGAAAAAAGGCTTGGAAATGGAACTCCCTACAGATTTACTCACCCAAGAACTAAAACAAATAATGTTTTACCTCGGTGAAATATCAGGTGAAATAACCACCGATGACCTACTCGGCAATATTTTTTCAAAGTTTTGTATCGGGAAATAAATTTCCCGTATTACCTTGCTTCCAGGGTCAACGATACAGTAATTTTATTTTTCTTTTTTCCCCTCAAAACAGTAATTTTGACTACATCACCGGGCGAATGTTGTTTCAACAAATCCGAATATGTCCTCAAATCCGACACATCTTTACCGTAGAAAGCTACTATGATATCACCTTTTTTCAAACCCGCTTTTTCTGCAGGAGACCCCGGAATCACACCGCCTATTTTAACACCTTTTCCGGTATAAGCAAAAGCAGGAACCGTACCTGTAGCTACTTTTCTGTTCTTTCTTGATGCTTTAGACAAAGAACGTTTACTTTTTTCATTATCACCCGTAAACACCATCGGATCCGTTCTATCGGCAAGATATTCAATTACTTCTTTTGCAACAGTTGCAACTTTTACCAATCCTTCCCCATCGATTTTATCATAAGTATCTGTCGGTCTGTGATAATTTTCCGTAGCACCCGTAAACAACTGAACAGCAGGAATATTCTGTTCTATAAAAGCAAATTGGTCGCTTGCATCCAATTGTTTGTTTATTACTTCAGACTTTATTCCTGTGGTGTAATCGGTTCCCATAAAAATAAATTTCCATTCTTTTGCAGTATTGCCATTCAGTACAAGAATCTTTTTGCCGAACAAACTTCCGTCTGTATCCAAATTTACATCAGCAAAAATTTCCTTTTTGAAATAATCTTTACGATGAGCGACAAAATAACGGGAACCTATAAGCCCTGCTTCTTCTCCCGAACATGCAAGAAAAACAATAGTGCGTTTAGGCTTCACTGTTTTTGCCATATTTCTTGCCAATTCAATAAGAATAGCTACTCCACTGGCATTGTCGTCTGCTCCCGGATGGATCTTTCCTTCGTCGCCTTTGTGCACATCAGGCCAACCCAATCCCAAATGATCGTAATGAGCCGAGATTACCACGGGAGCATCTTTGTAAGCAGGATCGGTACCCGGAATTATACCAACAACATTGATAACAGGCAATGTGCCTTTGTCCTTAAATTTATGTTCAAATTTTTGGAAATAAGAACCGCTAAGCGGTTGCAATCCTGCTTCTTTGAACGCTTTTGCAATATAATTTGCCGCCTTTTCCAGTTCGGGTGTACCCAAACCTCGCCCTTTCAGATCTTTAGATGACAAAAATTTAATTGTTTCCATCATCCGCTTTTCAGAGAAAACGGGTTTTAATGTTCCAAGCGCTTGACGAGGCTCTTTCATAACAATTTTTTCTCCCGACGGATCAAAAACTTTAACCATAGGAGAATGTAAAACAGGCCATTCGCCCTTTGCTATATTGGTAGGTTCGGCACCATTGAAAGCCAAATAACTGTATTTGCCGTAATGTGGCAGCTTGCGAACCAATCCGTCTATAGCGTTCTGATTGTCAAATGCAATAAAAATTAATTGGCGTGTAACATCATTTTTGTCAAACAGGGTAAAAACAAAACTATTGTTTTTCTTGGCATAACTTTTCCCCGCCAAAACCACAGAATCCTTTAAAATGGAAGAATGGTTTTTCTTTAGTCCTTCGTTTATATCTCCTGCAAATTTGTTTTCAAACCCGAGTATCCAAACTGTTTTGTCTTTGGGTAATTCTTTCAAATCCTTATCCGAAACTATTTCAAAATTATCATCATCTGCTTTTATCCATTCTTCTGCAAACTTTTTGTAAGCATCAAATTGTTCTTTGTTTGCTGCACCGGGCAAAACAAAAATATTGTTTTTACTACCCCATATTTTTGAAAGAGTAGGCGGCACTTCATTGGGATCCAGTATCCTAAACACATCATATTGCGGATCCACAGCAAGTTTCAGAGGTTTTTCATCAAGTGTAAATTGATAATTTTGTTCTTTGGCAGACATATTTACCACAAAAGTCTGCAGCCCTTTCTTTGTTGCTATCATTACAGGTATATCAACTACAAAAGCCGGTTGCGATTGTGATTGTTGAAGTGTAAGAAAAACTCTATATTGGTTATTGAACCTATCGGTAGAAACTGATTTTATACTAATTTTTGGAGCACCTGTTCGAGTTGTCCATTGTTTGAAGAAGTCCGACAAATCCATCCCCGAAACCTTCTCAATTGATTTTTGTATATCGGAATAAGTTGCACGGCGGAATTTATTGTTTTTATAAAAATCTCTCATTCCACTCAAAAATGTTTTATCTCCTACTTTTCTGCGAAGCATTTGCCACATCATAAGTGCTTTTCCATAACCAATAGCTTCGCTTGGTCCATCGTACCTTCCAACAAATTTTGTGAGTGGAAAATCATTGGACGGATTCACCAAATTCGTGAATTTTTGCAATGTATTTCTACGATATTCCTCTCCTTGCCCGTGTTGCTCTTTGATAAGATGATCTGCCATAAAAGCTGTTATCCCTTCACACCAATTACCTTCAGAAAAATCAACAAATACTCCGTTTCCCCACCAGTTATGCAAAAGTTCGTGCGGATAAGACGAATGCAGAATGAACGGGAATCTTATAATTTTTTCGCCAAGTAGAGTAAATGAAGGCATTCCATAACCTGTTTCCCAAAAATTTTCAACCAATGCAAATTTCGTATAAGGATAAGTTCCCAACATCTCGTTATCCATATTCATATATTGCTCGGTAACTTCAAGGTATTTGTTTGCAAGTCCTTCGTCAGGTTCGCGGAGAAAAGCCATATCTTCCACCCCGTTATTCATCTTGTAACTGTATTCGTAAAATTTTGCAGCTATCAAAAAAATTTCTTCTTCAGGCTTATTACACCTCCATGTGTCTATGTGATTTTTCCCAATATTTCCGGTGTACACTCGCTTACCTATTGACACTGATTTCCACCCGGCAGGTAGTTTCGTTGTTAATGTGAAAGTTACCAGATTGTTTTCGAAAGTAGGCACCCAATAAGTCGAACCGGCAAGATATACACCTTTGTCACAAATAATTCCGGGAGTCTGTGCAAACCCTCGCTGATAATTTTCTTTCCCTTGCGATACAGGATTATTTATTTTGCCTTTATATGTCAAAACAATTACATTCCCATTTCCTTTTATTTCCCACAAGTTCAAATCCAGCTCACTCTTTTCTCCATTGTCATCTCTATCCATCCCTACATCATAAGCCTTTGCATGATCTTTTAATTTCAACAAAGAAATTCCTTTAGTCAATGATTTAGGCTCCAATTCGGCATTTAGCCAGAATTCCCGAGGAGAATTTTTCGGCAATATCAAAGTATCTACTACTACAAGTTCGGAATTATCAGGGTTAACAGTTGCACTGATTTTATGATTAACAAGCGGTACACTTTGCGAAAACAAAGAATTAACCACAATTAAATATAACAGTAAAGCAAGTATCTTTCTCATAATAAACAATTTTTAGCAAAGT
>JALTDM010000333.1 GCA_027074135.1 Bacteroidales bacterium | reverse complement strand
ATCCTGATACTCCGACAGGACCGCCAAATGATGAATGTGCAAATGCAATTACACTTCAAAGTTCAGTTAACTGTAATCCAATTGACGGAACGGTAAACAATGCAACACACGACAACGGATTTAATCCGGGTAGCTGTGATAATTATTCCGGCACACCGCTTGGTGCAGGAGTATTTTACAAATTTGTTGCTACTCACACTCAACATACTATAACTGTAGATCCACAAGGAGACTTGGATGCCGTACTTGTGCTTTATCACGGAAGTGATTGTAATTCACTTCAAGAAGTAGCATGTATGGATGCTCCCGGCGGTAGTGGTGTAACCACTACTTTAACTGCAGATAATTTAATAATTGGTGACACATATTACATTCGTGTTTATGATTATGGTAGCGTGAATGCAAGTAACGGAGATTTCTCAATTTGTGTGACAAATCCGGATACACCGACTGGTCCTCAAAACGATGAATGTGCAAATGCAATTACACTTCAAAGTTCAGTTAACTGTAATCCAATTGACGGAACGGTAAACAATGCAACACACGACAACGGATTTAATCCTGGTAGCTGTGATAATTATTCCGGCACACCGCTTGGTGCAGGAGTATTTTACAAGTTTGTTGCTACTAATACTCAGCATACAATAACAGTTGATCCGCAAGGCGATCTTGATGCCGTACTTGTGCTTTATCACGGAAGTGATTGTAATTCACTTCAAGAAGTAGCATGTATGGATGCTCCCGGCGGTAGTGGTGTAACCACTACTTTAACTGCAGATAATTTAATAATCGGTGACACATATTACATTCGTGTTTATGATTACGGTAGCTTAAATGCGAGCAATGGAGATTTTTCTATTTGTGTAACCAATTCCTCTAATACAAGTACGGAAGATATTTCTTTGAGTGGCTGTGAATTATTAAACGGCAGCAGTTTTAATCAAGGTAGCCAACTAATTGTTCAGGCTACTCAAAATTATGAAGGAAATTCCACAACTGTGCCTCCTGTTTTCTTGTATTATTATTTGTCAGATGATTGCACATTGGATAGCAATGATATTTATTTAGGTTCGAGTATATCTAATATAAATGCAAATAATCCATCTGAAACGGAAACAGATACATTAACACTGCCGACTAATTTACAATCTGGTAATTACAATATTCTGTTTGTAGCAGATGCAACAAATGTTGTTGACGAAGTTTCGGAAAACAACAATGTTGTTTGTAAGCCTATTACAATTTTGGGTAATAATACACAGGATATTTATTTGTCTTCATTATATCTGGATAATGCTATTTTATCGGCGGGAGGTACTACAAATGCAGAAGTAAATGTAAATTATATAAATAGTTCTTCATCTTCAAAGTCAGTTATTTATGTAAATTATTACCTCTCACAAGACGATGTTTTAGATTCCGGAGATGTATTCTTGGCTGAAAATTATGTAAATATAACCGACAATAATATGACTAAGAAGGTGGTAACACCGCTTACTGTTCCCCTAAACACATCAGACGGTATATATTATGTAATTGCCAAAGCAGATCCGTTTAATAATTACTTTGAAACAAATGAAGACAACAACACGGTTCTTTATCAATTACAAGTAGAAAATTCAACTTATTCAGGATTGGAAAACACATACGGACTAAAGATATATCCTAATCCTGCAAAAGACCTTGTTGCAATTGAAAGCAGCAAACGAATAATAAACATTTCTGTATTCAACAACAGCGGGAAAGAAGTGCTGAATGTAAAAACAAATTCAACCAGATCAATTTTGGATTTAAAAGGGTTGTCTAGTGGGAACTATTTGGTAAAAATTAAGTTTGCAGATGACAACCAAGTTGTAGAAAAAATTATTAAAAATTAAAAGCCGAATTTTATGAAAAGGTTAACATTAATATTTAGTGTTTTTTTGACATTTACCAATGTTAAATCATATGCGCAGGAAGTTTACGGAATAGATGTGTCCTATCATCAAGGAGATATTGATTGGAATGCCGTAGCAAATGACGGTAAAGTATTTGCTTGGGTAAAAGCAACAGAAGGTTATACTTACGATGATCCAAATTTTCAGGATAATATGACTAATGGTCAAGCTGCCGGTGTTGTTATGGGAGCTTATCATTTTGCTCGTCCCGACAACAATTCCGCAACCGACGAAGCCAATCATTTTCTTTCTGTAGCAGGCAGTTATATTGGTGACGGCTTTTTACCTCCTGTTTTGGATTTGGAAGATCCGCCAAATGTAAATCTGCAAAATCTTTATACAAGTTCGGAATTGACGGCATGGGTACAAGAGTGGATAGATGTTGTAGTACAAAATACTGGTGTAGAGCCGATTATTTACACAAACGGGAATTATGCTAATTATTTGCAAAGTTCACTAAATTCTTACGGTTTGTGGATTGCAGATCCTGATGGAGATCCTTCAGATCCACCATCATCATCTACTTTAGGCAATTGGAATGATTGGAAATTTAAGCAGTATTCTTGGAGTGGAACAGTTTCTGGAATAAACACTTCGGAAGTTGATTTGAATGTTTTTAACGGAACAACTGAAGAATTTGAGAATCTTATTCATAGTTCTGTTCCCGGACCTGAAAATGATGATTGTGCAAATGCTATAACTTTACAAAGCTCGGTAGATTGCAATCCTGTGTTGGGAACAGTAAATCATGCACATCCTGATTCTGGTTTTGCTCCCGGTAGTTGTGATGCTTATTCAGGTACACCTCTCGGAGCGGGAGTTTTTTACAAATTTGTAGCAACACATCCTGCACATACCATAACAATTGACCCGTTGGGAGATTTGGATGCAGTAGTTATTTTATATCATGGAAATGATTGTAATAATCTTACGGAAGTTCAATGTGAAGATACACCTGGTGGCGGAGGAGTAACGACAATAATGAATGCAACAGGATTAACTGTGGGAGACACCTATTATATAAGAGTTTATGATTATGGAAGTATTAATGCAAGTAATGGTGATTTTAACATTTGTATTACAAATGCAAATGAAACTTCTAATGAAGATGTTTATTTGTCAGGAATACAAATTTTAAACGGAACAAATTTTAATGGTGGTGATGCGGTTATTGTAAAAGCTGTTCAAAATTATGATGGGAATTCTGCTAATGTTCAACCGATTGTTTTAAAATTTTATTTGTCAGAAGATTGCTCTCTGGATAGTACAGATATATTTTTGAGTAGTAAGTCTTCAAACATAAATGTCAATAATCCGTCAGATACTATTATTGATACTCTCATCATTCCTACTGCGGTTCAACCGGGGAATTATCACATATTGTTTGAAACTGATGCAACAAATGTTGTTGATGAAATATACGAAAATAATAATCTGGAATGTGAGGCTATTACAATAGATGGTAATGCTTCGGATGATATTTATTTAACAAATTTAGTTTTATCTTCCATAACAGCAAATCCGGGGGATACTATTTTTACCGGAGTAACAGTAAATTACGTGGGATCTTCATCCAATTTATTAACGGTTTATGTTGATTATTTCTTATCGCAAGACAATGTTTTGGATGCCAATGATATTCAACTATCAGAAAATTTTACGACGGTAAATTCTAATATTACAACGTCAAATATAGGGGATGCTGTAGTTATTCCTGAAAATACAGTTCCGGGAACATATTATTTAATACTTCAAGCAGATCCTGAAAATACAATTTATGAAACAAACGAATATAACAATACCTTAACGCAACAATTGCTTATACAGCCTGCAAGTAATACTTCAATTTCCACTGTCGGTATTAAAATATATCCTAATCCGATTCTTAATATTTTAAATGTAGAGGCAAGTACTGTTGTTGACAACATACAAATATTTAATTCTAACGGGAAATTGGTACTTAAAAAAGATAAGCTTAATACGAAAAAAACCGTGTTACATCTTTCTAATCTTCTAAGTGGTGTTTATTATATAAAGATAACAACGATTAAGGGTTTTGTTTCTATTAGAAAAATTGTGAAAGAATAAGACAATTCGTTAATATGGTGTATTCCTTTGGTGGATGCACCATATTTAATTTTGGGTAAGGATAAAAAATTTTTTATGATACATTTTGTTATTAAAAAATGTTGTATATTTGCACTGCAAAATTTGAAACAAGCGAGAATAGCTCAGTTGGTAGAGCACAACCTTGCCAAGGTTGGGGTCGCGGGTTCGAGTCCCGTTTCTCGCTCTGGTTCTACTAAAAGACAATGTCCTATGGGCTGATTGCTCATGGGACATAATTTTTTGCCCAGGTGGCGGAATTGGTAGACGCGCTGGACTTAAAATCCAGTGGCCGTTTTCGGCCGTATCGGTTCGAGTCCGATCCCGGGCATTAAAAAAGGCGGGTATCATTTTTTGATATCCGCTTTTTTTGTTGAAATTATAGCGAGTAATAAAACGTTGTTTTATATTTGCACAAAAATTTTTATAGGTTGTGTTAAAAAAATTCTTGTTTGTTTTATTCTTATCGTTTCAAGCCGCATTCGTTTTTTCCCAAAAAATAGGAATAGGATTTGGTGGTATTTATAATTTCAGGACATCAAGTATAGGTTATGATATAAGGTTGCATTGGCAAGTGACTCCAACCATTGCAATTGTGCCTTTGTACAACAGGTTTCCGTCTTTCAATAAGGTTTTTGAGCAATATTACGGTGCCGATGTTGATTTCACTTTTATGCGTGGCAATCCTACTCTTTATCTTTTGGGAAATTTGGCTCATAATGACTGGTACAATTATGCTGATTTTCACAATGAATATGCACAACCTACTGCATTTACACAAGAAGTTGGCATTGGTGGCAGATTTTTCAAGAAATGTTTAAAGCCCTATTTGGAATTCCGTTACAATATTTTTTGGCAAGAATTTAATTTAAGAGCAGGTATTTTGTTTTTCTTTGGTAATTGTAACGGAAGTCGTCATGGTGGTTCTCGCCATCGTATGGGGAAAAGCACTTGTCCTGCTTATTTAGATTAAATTTCTTATTTTTGTTTAAAAAAACATTTTAAAATATTTTTTACATGAAAAGAATAATTTTAGGAATCGTACTGTCTTTTGTTGTTTCAATTTCTTATTCTCAGTATGTTAGTATGAATTTTGCTAAACAAACAGCACAAAAATTTCTTTATGTGAAAAAGGCTAACACTTCAGTTGACAGGTTAATATTTGAAGGAAAAAAGGGTGGAGATACGACAGCAGCATTTTATTTATTTTCACTCAATCCGGAAGGATTTATCATCATTGCAGCAGACAAGAAAATAAAGCCTGTTCTTGCCTATTCCTTTAAGGGTGATTACAATAATCCGGTTTTTACAAGTGCAATAAGAGATGTCTTTGATACATATGTAAAAGGAATCAATAAAATAATTGAGGATAAAAATGCTACCACTCTTACAAACATATGGGAAAATCCCGCACAAATGAAAAAAGGAACAAAGTCAGTAGGTCCTTTGCTTACAACAACTTGGGACCAAATGCCGTATTACAATTATTTATGTCCTGATAATTGTCCTACAGGATGCGTAACTACAGCAACAGCACAAATAATGAAATATTATGAACATCCTGCAAGGGGTAACGGATATCACTCTTACCAATCTGCAAATTACGGTACTTTGTCTGCCAATTTCGGTGCAACAACTTATGACTGGGCAAATATGCCGGATGAACTCACATCTTCTTCTTCCTCTACCGAAAAAATGGCTATTGGTAAATTAATGTACCAGGTTGCTGTTGCATTGGAAGTAGATTTTACACCGGATGAAAGTAATACTTATCCTAATAAGGTTGCTGATATTTTGAGTGATTATTTTTCTTATTCCACACAAGCGCAGTTCGTAAAAAGAAGTAATTATACCGAAAGTACTTGGACAAGTATTTTGCAAAACGAGTTGGACAACAACCGGGTAATGCTTTATACCGGATTTGATTCGGAACACGAAGTAGGTCATGCTTTTGTTATGGACGGTTATGACGACAACGGATTGTTTCATATTAATTGGGGCTGGGGCGGCTGGTACGATGGTTATTTTGAGATAAACAACCTTTCGCCTGTTTCAAGCTATTCTTTTAACGAAACACAAGGTGCAGTTATAAAAATTATTCCCGTAGATACTTATACAGATGTCAAATTGCTTGATGATATTGAATTATCTTCACAAACAGTTTCGTATAATGATGAGTTAGCGGTTGGTGCTGATGTTGCAAATTATGGGAATATACAATTTTACGGAGATTTTAAGGCAGCCCTCTTTGACACCAATGATGTTTTTGTTACAGACATTGAGGTTTTGGAAAATCAAGGGATAAATGCAGGAGATTATTCTCCATTGACATTTTACACATCAAACATTGGGGTAGTTCCCGGTGTTTATAAACTTGGTATATATTTCAGAAATCACGGAGAACAAAATTGGATGTTGGTGGATGAGTATCTATTTTCAAACCCCGTAACAATAAATGTTACCAATGAAGACTCAAGCGGATTGATAACTTCAAGCAATATTCTGGTTAATCCCGATCCAATTCAAGAAAGCAATCCCGTTACTTTGGAATTTAATGTAAACAATAATTCGCAAGATGACTTTTATGGTGAAGTGGGGATTTGGTTGCATGAATTGAACGGCGACCTTGTTTATCATGTACATGACACCTTGGTTTATATCAATGCAGGACAAGATCTTAATGCAGTATTTCACGACACTATTGCCGATGTAATGGGTACATATAAGTTGGTGTTGTGGTATAGAAATTACGGAGGGAATTGGCAGCCTGTAGGAAGTGTTTCTTATCCGAATTTCAAGCAAGTGGATGTAATTCTTACCGATGCTTTTTCTTTGCCGCCTGACAGTTTTGAAGATAATAACCATTTGGAAGATGCTTACAATATACCCGAGAATTGGGATAACGATTTGGCAACTTTTGAAACGGGTTATGCCAATATTCATTCGGCTTATGCCGATAGTGCCGATTATTATAAGTTCCGCTTACTGCCGGGGTACAATTACAGCATTTATGCTTATGTGTTGGACAGTTATGTGGACACCAATTATACCAATGATGTGATTTTCAAGGTGAAACTATCTACAGATACCGTTTGGTCACAATATTACGATGATGATGACATGGGAGTAATTGACTTTGATAACATAAATGATACCGTTTATTTTTATGTTTGTGTCAATCCGTTTTTTATAGGAAATGTAGGCACTTATGATTTGAATTTAATGGTTGAGAGAAATTTAATAACTTCGGATGATAACATTACCGAAGAGTATATAAAAATATTTCCTAATCCTGCAACTGATTATGTTTTTGTTAAAGGATTGTCGAGAGGAAATTATTCGTTGCAACTTTTATCGGCAGACGGAAGAATAGTTAAGGTATCTATGGATATAACAGGAAAAATAGATTTATCAGGATTGAAAAAGGGAATTTATTTCTTGAAAATAACCAACGGTAAGCAACATTTTACAAGGAAAATCGTCAAACTATAAGATAAAACATTTATTATGAGAAATTTATTATTGTTAATTTTAGTGGCTGGAATAATCGGTCTGGCAAATTGTAAAAAAGACCGTACCGAAACCGTTGTAAAAGAAGTGTATCAATTTCCGCAAAGTTACTTTGACAGTCACAAACAAAACGAACAAGAGTTCGTAATAACCGGACCAGGTACTGAACCTATTGTAGGTGAACAAGGCACAAAAATTTATCAAAGTAAGGATATTTTTACATATCCAAACGGAGATACAATAAGTTATCCTTATACAATTAAGCTGGTGGAACTTTATACTCCTGCCGATATGGTTTATTATGGAGTGTTTCCTGTTTCCGATGGGAATATGCTTACTACTGCAGGGGAACTGAGAATAAGAGCTTACAAAGATGGTCAAGAACTTGTTTTAAGTCCGGGCAGCACATATAAAGTACTATTCCATACAAATGAAAATAATATGCCTCTTTACTTATATAGAGGTATTGCGGATAATAACGGAAATGTAAATTGGACAAATACAAATTCTCTTGCTACTTATATGCAGGATTCTGCAGCAAATGTATCAGGATATTATTATCAATTTTTTTCCCAGTATCTAAATTGGATAAATTGTGACAGGTTCAATAATGTTACAATGACAACAATAACTTTTGACTCGGAAACAGATAGTGTGGAAACTATACCGAAATTTTTATATCTCCCCGATTATGACGGAGTTATGGAGGTTTTGGGTAAAACGGCACAAGTTCCAGCCAATACTCAAGTTAAGTTTTTGGCATTGGGACTAAATTCCGGAGGAGATTTGTATTATTACTATCAAGAATTTACTTCTTCACCGGGTACAGTTATTCACATAACTATGGCCCAAACTACAGAGGCATATGTAACTCAATTGCTCGAGTCGTGGGGTCAGTAGAAGTTTTTGCTTAAAAATTTTTAAAGAGGGGTGCTTTTAGCATTCCTTTTTATTTTATTGGAAGCTTTAAATTATTAGTATTTAACCGTTTTTTTATAATTTTGCCAATCACTTAAATTTCTGAAACGTGGAAAAAAGAGACGGTTTTGCCAGTAAATTCGGGGTAATTGCAGCCGCTGCGGGTTCAGCAATAGGTTTGGGGAATATTTGGCGTTTCCCTTATGTAGCAGGAGAAAACGGAGGTGCTGCTTTTATTTTAGTTTATTTGTTTTTTGTTGTTGTTATTGGTGTACCCGTAATGCTTTCGGAATTTACAATTGGCAGGCGTGCACAACGCAACCCCATAGGTGCTTTCGACAAACTCAGACCCGGCTCGCAATGGAAATGGGTAGGTGTTATGGGAGTGGTGGTGGCATTTATGATACTTGCTTTTTACAGCACTGTGGCAGGATGGACTCTGCAATATGTATATTTATCGCTGGCAAATGCCTTTGCCGGAAAAGATTCGGCTGCTCTTAATGATATGTTTGTTTCCTTTCAAACTTCTTCATTTTTACCAGTATTTTGGCAAGTTGTTTTTATGCTATTAACAGCATGGATTGTACTGGCAGGAATAGAAAAAGGGATTGAAAAATACACTAAGATTTTAATGCCGTTATTGTTTGTTATTATCATAATTTTAGACATCAGAGCTGTAACACTTTCCGGTGCCGGCGAAGGATTGGCATTCCTTTTCAATCCTGATTTCAGTAAAATAACTTCATCAACCATCTTGGAAGCACTCGGACAAGCCTTTTTCTCTCTCAGTATAGGCATGGGAGTATTAATTACTTACGGGTCTTATATGCCTAAAAACAATAATTTGTCTAATGTTGCTTTTGAAGTTTCGTTTTTCGACACTTTGATAGCAATTCTTGCAGGTGTGGCTATATTCCCTGCGGTTTTTGCTTTTCATATACAACCGAGTGCCGGTCCAGGGCTTGTTTTCCTAACTTTGCCTAGCATATTTCAATCAATGCTGGGCGGATATTTTTTTGCGGTACTATTTTTCTTACTGTTGTTAGTGGCTGCTCTTACATCAAGTATCTCGGTGCTTGAAGTAGTTGTTGCATATTTTGTAGAAGAAAAAAATATGAGCCGTAAAAAAGCCACTGCAATTGCAACGGCTTCTATTACTATTTTAGGTGTATTTGCCACGCTCTCTTTCGGTCCGCTTGCTGATTTCAAAATATTATCAAAAACGGTTTTTGACTTGTTAGACTTCACTTCAGCAAATATAATGTTACCTTTGGGCGGGTTTTTTATAGTGATTTTTTTAGGTTGGGTATTATCCAAAAAGGATGTTATTGATGAAATATCAAACAAAGGGCAATTAAAAATAAAGTTGTTCGTTATATTTTATTTTATTATAAGATATATTGCACCTGTTGCAATAGGTCTTATTTTTTTGAATGGTTTGGGAGTATTTAATTTGTAAAAATTTATTGTTATGGTAAATAAATGGGAATTGTTTCAAAAATTTTTGATTACACAAGAAGAGCAAATTCAAGTACCTGATTTTATTGTTAATTCGATTTTTATTATAATTATTGCTTGGTTGTTAGCAATTACTTATAATAAATGTGGGAGGAGCCTTTCTAACAGAAAGACGTTTTCTTCAAATTTTATTTTGGTAGGATTTGCTACAATGCTTATTATTTCCATAGTTAAGTCAAGTCTTGCATTGTCTTTGGGCTTGGTAGGTGCATTGTCTATCATAAGATTTCGTGCCGCAATCAAAGAGCCCGAAGAACTTGCATATTTGTTTATAGTAATTTCAATGGGACTTGGTCTCGGTGCAAATTTAAGGCTTATTACTTTGGTTGCTTTTGTTATAATTGTTGCAATTATTTGGATTAGACATTTTCTTGGTAAGCCGGATTATTCGAACAATCTGTTTCTTACCATTAAAGACCCTGAAAATAAAGCCGATTTGTCTTTGATGGAAGAATTGTTGAGCAGGCACTTTAAATCTTATCAGCTTAAGAGATTAGACAATAACGACAGAGGAACGGAAATGGCATTTTTATTAGAAACTGCACCTGTTCTTGTTTTGGATAACTTCAAAAAAGAATTGCAGGAAAAAATACCATCTGCTAGTATTTCACTAATAGACAATAAGATATTTTAATGTCTGAAAGCGGGTATACATATCTGGATACATATCGCTACGAACGGAAATTTGTGGTGGAAGGTTTAGAGAGGGATTTTCCCGAAACAGCTATTAAGTTGCACTCTGCAGGATTTTATGAGATTTACCACGAAAGGTATATCAATAATGTGTATTTAGATACTCCCCGTTTTGACTTCTATTATGACAATGTTGAGGGCAGGTCCGAACGAATAAAAGTCCGGGTACGTTGGTATGGTGAATTTTTTGGCGAAATAAATAATCCTATTCTGGAAATAAAGAAAAAATCCGGTGTGGTTGGAACAAAAGAATCTTTTAAGTTACCCGGGTTTAAATTTTTATCAATTGAGGATACAAACAATATAATAAATTCTATAAATAAAGCACAACTGCCGGATAATATTATTTTGGTACTTGAAAATTTAATACCATCTTTAGCAAATCGTTATAGGAGGAAATATTTTTTAGATCAAACCGGAGATTTCAGATTGACTATTGATGATGAAATAGTATATTACAGCATTCTTCAACGCGGCGGAATGGTAAATGAAGACAACAAAGTTGTTATTGAACTCAAGTATGATTCCGACAAAAACGAACTCATCAGCAAAGTAGTAAAATTTTTGCCTTTCAGATTAACAAAAAATTCAAAATATGTTACGGGTATCGAAGCTTTTTACAGTGTGGTTGATTAGTGTACTTATCATTACACTTTTTTTAGTTTCTTCATGCTCTTTTAATCAATCAAAAAAAAAGCATTTTGAAGATAAGGTTTATGAAATAAATCTTTTGTTAGACAAAAGTCAATTAGCAGAGATAATTAAAAACCCTTGGCAAGACATTTATATCCCCGTAAAAGTTGTATTTAAGGAAACCGGAGACACAGTATCAGGTAAAATCAGAATAAGAGGCGATTCTTCTAGAGGATATGGAAAAAAATCTTTCAAGTTGAAATTTGACAAAAAATGTCCTTATTTTAACGATCGTAAAGAAATAAATTTAAATAGTGCCTGGACAGATAAGACTTACTTAAGAGAATATGCTTCTTATCTTACTTTTGAAGCAATGGGAGTTCCTGTTGCTCATACGACCCATATATTTTTAAATGTGAATGGTAAACCTTACGGTTTGTATTTAGCTATTGAGAATGTCGATGATGATTTTCTTAAACTTCGTGGTTTTGATACCAAAGGTAGTTTGTACAAAGCTGTAAAAGACGGAGCTTGTCTTACTTCAAAAGAAGATGTATATAAATTGTGGCAAAGAAAAAATAACAAAGAGGAAAGTTTTAAAGACTTAAGGGATTTGATTTCAATGATTGATACTGTTCCTTATCAGAAGTTTGATAAATTTCTTAGAGAACATTTTGCTTATGACGAATTTATAACCGTGCTTGCGATAAATATAATTATTCAGAATGGTAGTACTTATTACCACAATTATTTTTTGTATCATGATTTGTATGGTAATGGCAAGTGGTATATGTTTCCTTGGGATTTGGATAAAACATTTGCTTATTACAATTGGAAACCTTACCGTTTTTATGATACAGGATATAATAATCCATTGATACAAAAAAGTTTTTTGAATCATACCGTTTGGAATGATATAAAAAAGAAGATGAATGATATTTTTGATATATTTTTTAATGATAAGATATTAGTTCCTAAATTAGAAAAACGCATTAAAAGCATTGATAAATACATAGATAAAGATACTATAGATCAAATTAAAAATCATAATGAATGGAAAGATTATGTAATTAGAGAATTGGGATTTGTAAAAACACGAAAATATAAGTTGCAAAAAAATTTGTCTGAAACGTTACCATTATTTAATGTTGTTTCGATAAAACATACTGCAATAAAGCCTCCTGTTTTAAGGTGGTATCCTGTAAAAGATACTGCGAAAATTACATACAAGGTAATGCTTGGTAAGGAACATCAATTAAAGGAAAAAGGAAAAACTTGGGAAATGGGAACAACCAGAGATACTTTTTTTGTCTTACCAGACACCTTACATGAAGGTCATTATTATTGGCGTGTGATCGCAACGGATAATAATGGTAGAAAGGTATGGGGGCTGGGAATTGCAGAAGAATTTGATTATAAAAAGCCGTATGTACTTGACCATAATTTAAACAACAAGACTTTTGAATTTATAAAAAGTGAGAGCCCTTATTATATTACTAAAGAAATGAATTTTATAAATTGTAAAGTTACATGTGAACCCGGGGTAGAAATATATTTTGCCAATGATATAAGTGTTTATTTTACAAATTCAGAAGTTAGTTTCATAGGAACAGAGTTCGAACCTATCTATATGATGCCTGTCGGAGATCATTTTAAGTTGGTTGAATTTGATTTTGGTAATGTGTTGTTGAATCATATAAAGATGATAAACGGTAAAATTACCTATCATAAAACTAATTTGGAAATACGAAATAGTAATTTTGTTGTAACCAGTACTTTTCTTGACCATAATGCTTCTATGTTGTGGGGAACAAAAAGTAAGGTGACGTTATCAAATTCATATTTCTATTCTAAATACGATACTCTTGGTGAAGGTATAAACTTGGTTAAAACAAAAGCTGAGATTCTGTCTAATTATATAGAAAATATTTCTGATGCAATAGAATTTATATCATCGGATTGCACTTTGGTAATGAATAATTTTACTAAACATTCTGGAGATGATGGAATAGATTTTAATGATTGTGATTATTTGCGTATAATGAATAATTATTTGTATGCAAATAAAGATAAAGGTATTTCTATCGGTTGTGAACAATATGGGCCTTCAATAGGAATAATTTCGGTGCACAATTCTATAATAAGCAATAAAACAGGTATTGCTGCCAAAGATTCATCATGTGTGTCAGATACTAATTCTGTTATTTTTGGTAATAAAGTGGCTTTGGAAGCATATGTGAAGAACAATTATTTCCATTTTACCATAGGAGGTTGTGTTAGGTCATACCATACTATATTTGCAAAAAATGGTTCATTAAAGTATCTGGATAAACATTCAAAAATTGAAATGAAAAAGGCTAAAATTACCGATGGTACAGATTTAAAACGATATTCGAAAGATTTCTTAATAAATGAAGACGGATATGGAGTAAAAGTTTTTGATGTGGAAGCAAAGAGAGAAGGGGATATAAAAGTAGTGATTATAAAAAACAGGTTTAATTATCCTTTGAGGATGTCTAAATTTAAATTGGTACAAGGAAAAAAAACTGTTACTACCTTACCTGATATTTATTTACGTACCGGATACGAGTTGGTAGTTGCGGAAAAAACAAAAAACTTACCTGAAAAATTTTTTGGGGATAAATATAAAAGGTTTGTTTTTAAATGCAAGAAGCTTAAAAAGTTAAATCTAAACACAAAAGCAGGTGTAGTATTGAAATGAATACTTCCAAACGCATACTGATTTCGATTGTAATAGGAGTGATTGCTGTCAGTGCTTTATTTTTTCTTTTATATAATTCATATAATTTACGAAATTTCAATTATTCTTTGGTATCTTTAAGTGATAGTACAATAGCATTAATATCTGAAGAAAATATTAATGATACAGTTTTTATTGCCACTCCATATTATAGTAGATATACGGCATTTTATAAAGGTAAAATAGTAGCATATAATTATATAAATGTAGTTTATAATTATACTGTAAAAGGTAAAATAATAGTATCAGATGAAATTAGAAAATTAAAATGTTTGCTTCAAAAAGGAGACACTGTAATTTTTAAATTGAAAGAAAAATATGACAAGGATAGGTTTAAGCAGGAATTTAAGTTTTATTTCCAGCAAGAATTGAATAATTACTCAAAGCAAACTTTTTATGAAAGTAATTTACCAATATTATTTTTAAATACATTAAAAAAATCTATTACAAGGCAAAAAGAAGTTTCTGAATATGCCTTATTTATGCCTAAAAATGGAAAGACCGACTTTATATTTTCTAAGCCTTACAAAAAAGGAAAATTAGAAATTAAAGTTAGGGGTGAGACTTCTGCAAGTTTTCCTAAAAAACAATATGGAATTTATTTTTTGTCACCTGATGGAAAAAGAAAAAAAATTAAGATACCAGGGTTACCTAAAGATGACGAATTTGTCCTTTACGGACCATTTGTTGATGTAAGTGGATTTCGTAATGTTTTAGTTTACCGATTGTATCGTGAAATGGGACATTTTGCTTCTCACACAAAATTTATAGAACTTGTTATAAATAATGATTACCGAGGATTATATGTTATAATCGAGAAAATAAAAAAAAATAAACTGCATTTAAATGGGTGTGATAGTCTATGTACGAAAAATTTTATAGTAAAAATAGATAAACCAAAAGAAGGTTGGTGGGAAAAAGGTTGTTTTCGCTTTAAAAACAATGATTTTATTACAGAAGACGGAGATCGAGGTATTCATTATTATCTAATGACAGTTTTTCCTAAATACAGTAAAGGTAAAAAATGTGCGGGAAAAATTGCGAAATATTTTGAAAGTATTTCAAAATCTATTTCTCATAAGGATTCTTTAGTTTATGACAGTTTGATATACTTTAAAACTTTTATTGATTTTTCTATTATAAATGAACTTTCTAAAAATGTAGATGCTTATCGTATAAGTACATATTTTTATAGGAAAGATGCTTCAAAATTACGGGCTGGTCCACCTTGGGATTATAATTTCAGTTTTGGGAATGTGGATATTGAAGGAGGTTTAAATTCGCAAGGTTTTATGTTTGATAATCCAATAACTTTGTTTTGGTGGCGGTTTTTGTTTCATAATGATGAAAAATATAAAAAGAGTTATATGAAAAGATGGTCCAAATTACGTACAACTGTTTTATCATACAGTAATCTGGAAAATATTATTGGTAATTATTATTTGATGTTGAAGAAACCTATGAAAAGAGATTATGAAAAATGGAAACAATACGATAACAATAATTTTTTTAGAAAAGAGGAAGTATATTCTTACAAAGACGAAATAAAATATTTTACAAATTGGCTTAAAAGAAGAATTGAATTTTTAGATAATGAATTGGAGAAATAGGATTTTTGTTGTAATAGCGGGTGTTTTTATTGTTATTTTATGGTCTTGTGAAAACGATATTGTGTTTAATAAGAAAAGAGGTTTTAAGCAACAAATATTTTATACTTCTATAGAAAAATTTGATGCTTCTAAAAATTTTGATGATAATAATAAACAAATTACATTTAATGGTTC
>JALTDM010000332.1 GCA_027074135.1 Bacteroidales bacterium | reverse complement strand
ATGATTATATCCCGAAGGATCATCCTGTAAGACTTGTTTCTGTGATAGTAGACAGATTAGATATAACACCGATTTTAAAGACCTACAAAGGAGGTGGAACAAGCAGTTATCATCCGAGGATGCTATTAAAAGTATTATTTTATGCTTATTTAACTAATATATTTTCATCCCGTAAGATAGAAAAAGCCTTAAGAGAGAACATTTATTTTATGTGGTTATCCGGCAAGCAATTCCCGGATTTTCGTACAATAAACAATTTCCGTTCAAAACGACTTAAAGGACATATTCAAAAGTTGTTCAGTTCTATAGTTTTAATGATGGCAGAAGCAGGAGCAATTGACATAAAAAAAGAAATTTATACAGACGGCACAAAAATAGAGGCAAATGCCAATCGTTACAGCTTTGTATGGAGGAAGAGAGTTGAAAAGAGTAAAGATAAATTGGAAATACAACTAAAAGAGATATTGAAAGAAATAGAATCTGAGATAAAGCGTGATAATGCCTATGAAAATGAAGATAAGGTGGAAGATGATAAAATAGATAGAGACAGTTTACTTAAAAAAGTAGAAGAACTTAATAAAGAGTTAAGGAGATCGGAAAATCTGAGTAAAAAATCGAAGCAAAAGATAGAAAATAAATTAAAAAAGATAAAAACCGAATCTTTACCACGTTTGTCAAGGTATGAACAACAGTTGGCAATAATGGGCAGTGACCGCAACAGTTATTCAAAGACAGATACAGATGCGACCTTTATGCGAATGAAAGAAGACCACATGAAAAACGGACAATTAAAACCTGCTTACAACATTCAAATAAGCACACAACAACAGTTTTTATTACATTACAGCATTCATCAAAACAGGACAGATACTAATACATATAAAAAACACTTAAAAGGATATAAATCTTCTTATAAAACCTATCCGGGCACAGCAGTAGCAGATGCTTCATACGGCAGTGAAGAAAATTATGCCTTTTTGGAATCAAATTCGATAGAAACTTATGTAAAGTATAACATGTTTGACAAAGAACAAAAAAAGAGCTTTAAGAAAAACCTCTCAAGAGTAGAAAACTTATATTACAACGAAGAAGGAGATTACTTTGTATGTCCTATGGGACAAAAGATGTATAGAAAAAGAACTTATATAGAAAAAACACCTACGGGTTACGAACAAGAAAAAAGAGTATATGCGGTCCAAAATTGCAAAGGATGTCCTGTCAGAGGAGTTTGTCATAAATCTACCCGAAACAGGGAAATACAAGTAAGTATCAAATTAAGGAAGTACAAGGAAAAAGTAAAAGCCAATTTGTTAAGTGAAGCGGGAATAAAATATCGTAAACAACGAAGTGTAGATGTAGAAAGTGTATTTGGTCAGATAAAACAAAATAAAGGTTTTAGAAAGTTTCTACTTCGTGGACTTGAAAAAGTAAATATTGAATTTGGTCTTGTAGC
>JALTDM010000331.1 GCA_027074135.1 Bacteroidales bacterium | reverse complement strand
AAATAAGTTCTCATTTTGTACTCTATTATTTTTTCATAATCATAAGTTTTATTTTTTTCAATATTAATTTGAATACTTCCGAACTTATGATAAGTGTTTCTAATTAAATTGAATAACGCTTTTTCTTCTGAAGCCGTCCAAGCGTCATTGTCCCTCCCAATGGATGTGTACTCCCCCACGCTGTAATAAAAATCACCTTTCTCGTAAAAGTCCGAATCTACCCAGGAAGGTTTTGATAACGTGTCAATAGAAATTATTTTCTCACTAAATTTAATTGCCGAATCGGGACTAAATAATTTAATTCTGTCATTATTCAGCACATTAATTACAAAGCTATCTAATGGAACTAAATTATGCTTGTAGAAATCGAAATTTTGTTTTGGATAGTAATAATAATAATCTGAGTTCTTATTAAAATCACTGTCGCCGGAAACTTCGTAAAAATACAAACTTCCCAATGCCACACAACTATCGAGCACCGCTTTCCTTTTAGCCGCATTGTCCAAACAAGTAGAATCCAATGAGGAATAGCCTACAATTGTATTACTATCGGGATACAAAAACCAGGAAGGATATATTACTTCATTAACTTGCGCAAAAGCAAATTTAAAAGAAAAAAGGACCGCCAGAATTACAATTCTTCCCATAAGAAGAAGCGGGAAGCTCCTAATTTAAATTTTGCAAAAAACATTTTAATCATTGTTCAAACCGGAGCTTCCGTTTTAATATTACTTGTCAAAATTTTTCATTTCTTTTTGTAATTCCTCAAACGCTTTCGAAGCGCGGAATCTCTGATAAAGCTGTGGTTTCTTAGCTTTCATTTCATCTAAAATAGTCATATTTGCAGTCTTAGGAGTAATTGCTAAAAGAACTCCGTAAAGATATTCCCCTTGATGGTTTTGGAGAATCTTGTAATCTTTTTGATATGCACCCGTAAGCGCTTGTTTAATAACTGTTTTCGAAACTACGGAAAACAGTTCATTAACTTCTGATTGTCTCCCTTGTCCAACTTCTTCCTGAAAGTTCTTTTTTAATCCTTGAACTTTCCTTTTAAAAATAGAAGCTAAATTTAACTCCGAATTAGCTACAGCTTTTTGTTTGGCAATATCACGCCTTGTAGAACGCCCTTCTCCCACTGCTGCTACAGCACCTTTCTCAATCAGTTGGTTAGCTTCAATGGTCAATGGTTTTAACGGGTCACTGACTTCATTCCAGTCGGATGCATTGTCAATTTTTTTGCTTGAAGAACTGCAAGAAACAATGATTATTGAAATTGCAAAAATTAAAAAGGTTTTTAAGGTTTTCATAATATACCTCGTTTTTGTTTGGAAATGATTAATAGCCACTTTTTTAATCTCAGGATAACTTTAACTAATTTTTATTTTTAAATTAATTTATTTCAGCTATAAAATCAATTAAAAAAAAATTATCCCATCTAACACATTTTAAAAAAAAA
>JALTDM010000330.1 GCA_027074135.1 Bacteroidales bacterium | reverse complement strand
ATTTAAAACATATCCGTCTTAATCTGTGAAATAATCGGTGTTATCTGCCTGCCACGCCGAAATGAAATGAAGGCTTGTGGTTAAAGGAAAGAAAATCCATAGATTTGCACGGATTAAACACAGAAAGATTATTTTTGAATTGTAAATAGTGAATGGTTCAAAGGTACAGATGCAAAGAGACAACAAATTAATTATGAATTAAAAACTTTACGGCAAAAATTTTTTGACAAAAAAAACAAAAATTTGAGCGACAATGCTATATTAGTAAAAAGAAAAAGAAGGTGGAAGGTAATTTAAATTTTTAGGGAGTACAGGTTTAAAATCCTTGGCAAAAAATAATAAAAATAAGAAATGAGAAACCAGTAATAAGAAATGCTTTTCTCCAGACGCGAGACGCGAGAGGCAAGACGTTAGTCTTATTCTTAGTTGAAAGTTGAAAATGGAAAGTGGAGAGTTTCAATGTAAAATTAACAATGAATTAATTTTTCAGATTAAAGTTATCTTGTATTATTAACATCGGATTTCAAGCTGCTGGTTTGCCAAGTTAAAACAACAGGGAAATTTTACTATTATCCTCTTAACACCGTATTCATAAATTTTTATTAAAAAATTCTTTTGCAAAAAGGTAAATATTTATTTACTTTTGAATTTTAATTAGAGAAGGATGGTATCCTGTCTCTCAAAAAGGTTCTCACATAAAATTAAAGCACGACAAGAAACAGGGAATCATTATTTTCCCTAACCACGGTAGTCAGGAAATAGGCAAGGGACTTGAGAAAAAGATTTTAAAAGATGCAGGAATAAGATAAATGGAAACATTAAAAACTCTGAAGCCCACTAAAAAAAAGATTAAAATGATTGTTGAAAAAACAGATACCGGATTTTCGGCTTATTCGGAAAAGTTCCCAATTTTCACAACTGGAAGAACAATCCCAGAATTAATTGAAAATGCCTTGGAAGCTGCCACTTTGTATTTTGAAAAAGAGGGACTAAAAATAAATCATGAAAATTTAAAGTTCGAAATTGATTTCCATCAATTTTTCAAATATTACAAAGTAATAAATGCTAAACAATTAGCCCGGAAAATCGGTATGAACCCTACTCTATTATCACAGTATGTTCAAGGGCAAAAAAAACCTTCCGATTCGCAGATGTTTAAAATACTTACGGGTATTCACCAAATAGGGGAAGAACTCTCTGAAATTAATTTAATTTACAAATAATTTTTTCAATAGAACCATTGGTAAATTCAAGTTATTAAAAATTTTGTAAATTTCATATCGCGGCAAGCCGCAATTAAGAATTATGAATGAAATAATCCGTGATAATCTGTGTTATCTGTGGTTAAAGGAGAGAAAAACCACAGATTTACACGGAAAAATAAACCACAGATTCTCACAGATTAAGCACAGAAAGATTATTTTTGAATTGTAAATAGTGAATGGTTTAAAGGTACAGACACAAAGATACAACAAATTAATTATGAATTATGAATTAAAAACTTTACAGCAAAAATTTTTTGACATAAAAAACAAAAATTTGAGCGACAATACTATATTGATAAAATATAAAAGAAGGTAGAGCGGAGTCGGATTGTTTTTTCGAGAATTATTTGATGATTTTTAGGAGTAATTAAATATTGAAAACGTTACTTGAACAATACTTAAGAAACCTCACCAACACAACTAAACGGGGAGATGCACGTGAGGAAAGCTATTATAAACATCTAGAAAATTTAATTATCGAATATGCTTCGATTCAAAGTGTAAATAAAATTGATGTTACAATTTTGCCCAAGAAAACAGAAGCGGGCAACCCCGACTTCCGAATTTGGGACGGCAAGAATCATATTACAGGATACATTGAAGCAAAAGCACCTATTGTAACTAATTTGGATTACATTGAAAGAACAGAACAATTAAAACGTTATTTGGAAACATTTCCGAATGTAATACTTACCAACTTTTACGAATTCAGATTATACCGCGACGGCCAACAAATTGCCAAAGCAACCGTTGGAAATCCATTTATTGCAAACAAACTTAAGACTGCCCCACCCGTTGAACATATTGAAGAATTTAAAGAACTCTTTGACTTGTTCTTTTCATTTTCCTTACCCAAAGTTCAGACTGCCCGTTCCTTAGCTATTGAATTGGCAAAGCGTACCCGCTTTCTTCGCGACGAAGTCATTTCCGTGGAAATGGGTAACAACGGAACTAAAGGACACAAACAAATTGTCGGTTTTTACGAAGCTTTTAAAAAATATCTAATTGCCACATTAACGGAAAAACAATTTGCCGACCTTTATTCCCAAACTATTACCTACGGATTATTTGCTGCCCGAACGCGCGCAAATGGCGAGTTTAATAGAAAACTTGCTTTTGATTTTATTCCGCATACAATAGGTATTTTGAGAGACGTTTTTCGTTTCATATCGTTAGAAGAACCTCCGAAATCCTTACAAATTATTGTGGATGACATTGCTGAAATCCTAAATATATCCGACATAAATAAAATTTTGAATGAATATCATCGCACGGGAAAAGGCAGAGACCCGATTGTTCATTTTTACGAAACCTTTCTTACTACATACGACCCGGAAGTCCGTGAACGCCGGGGAGTTTATTACACTCCCGAACCTGTTGTAGGTTACATCGTTCGCTCAATCCATTCAATTTTGAAATCACATTTTAACCTTCCGGACGGACTGGCAAATGAAGAAGTAAAATTACTCGATCCTGCCGGAGGTACGCTTACCTTCCCTGCCGAAGCTATTCGTATAGCGTCTAACGAGTTCCAAAATAAATATGGGAAAGGCGGACTACACCGCTGGCTGGCAAAACACATTCTGAAAAATTTCTATGCTTTCGAGCTGATGATGGCTCCTTACGCAATCGGACATCTGAAAATTGGGTTCATTCTTGAAGAACTCGGTTACAAAATGGGAAACGAAGAACGATTCAACTTATTTCTCACCAACACACTTGAAATTGAAGAGATTGAGCAAATATCAATGCCCTTTTATCGCGCTTTAAGCGAAGAAAGCCATTTGGCCGGTAAGGTAAAAAAAGAACAACCTGTTTTAGTTATTCTCGGAAACCCTCCCTACAGTGGTATTTCTTCAAATCCAAGTGAAAAGAAGATATTTATCAAGAAGAATAACAATTATGTTTCAAATTATATGTGGGATAAAAGACTAAACAAAGTAGTCAAGAGCTTTAAACACTCTTCAAAAGATAAAGAAGTACGACAAAAAACATTTATTGGCGAACTTTTAATGGACTACTATTTTGTTGATGGACAACCCCTTGGCGAGAAAAATCCCAAATGGCTACAAGATGATTATGTAAAATTCCTACGCTTTGCTCAGTGGAAAATTCAAACGTCCGGCTACGGCGTTGTAGGAATGATTACTAATCACAGCTATCTTGATAACCCGACTTTCCGTGGAATGCGCCAAAGTTTAATGAAAACTTTCGACGAAATTTACATTCTTAATTTGCACGGTAACAGCTTGAAAAAAGAAACAGCTCCGGACGGAAGCAAAGACGAGAATGTTTTCGACATTCGTCAAGGCGTTGCAATTGCATTGTTTGTGAAAAATAAAACTCCACAAAAGCACAAAATCTATTATTCCGATTTATTTGGGCTTCGTAAAGAAAAATATGCGTGGTTAGAGAAAAACGATTTTAAGAAAAAAAATTATTCTCAAATTAAACCACAAAGTCCTTATTACTTTTTTGTTAAAAGGGAGACTAAAAAAATAAAGCAATATCTCAAGTGGAAAAAGATAAATGAAATTTTCCCTGTTAATAGTGTGGGGATTGTTACCGCGAGAGACAATTTTGTAATTAGTTTTAATAAAATAGAATTGAAAAACAAATTACTTCAATTTAAAAATCTCTCTCAACCCGACGAAATAATTTTACAGGCTTTTAATTTAAGAGAAAAATCAAATTGGAAAATTAAAGACGCCAGAGCAAATATTTCAAAAATTGGAAAACCCGAAGACTACATTGAAAAAATTTCCTACCGTCCATTTGAAAAGCGTTACATATTTTATCACCCCTCTTTAGTGGAGCGACCTCGCTTTGACGTAATGCACCACTTGTTGGAAAAGAATATAGCAATAGCAGTTTCAAAACAAGTAAAAGCAAGCAGAACTTGGCAACATTGTTTAGTAACCGACTCTATTATCGAAAGTTCATTTGTTTCAAACAAGACAAGCGAAATAACATCAATCTTTCCTTTGTATCTTTACCCTGAGTCTTCAAAGGGAAAACACAAAGCCGGTTCAATGGTAATGATGCTTTTCGAACCTGAGGAAACTTACGGTAAAAAACCCAACATCTCTCCTATTATTTTTGAAAAGTTAGAACAAGCGTTTAATAAAAAGCCTTCCCCTGAAAACATTTTCTTTTACATTTACGGAATTCTTTACAGCAACGTTTACCGTGAAACTTACGCTGAGTTTTTGAAAATAGATTTTCCTCGTATTCCTCTCACTAAAAGTTTTGAACTTTTCAAAAAGGTCGGCGCTTTGGGCAAAGAGTTGGTTGAATTACATTTGTTAGAAAGCCCCGCTCTGAACAACCCGATAACAAAGTATCAAGGCAGCGGGGGAAACGACAGAATTGAAAAAATTGTTTACAAAGAAGACGAAGAACGTGTTTATATTAACAAAGAAAAACATTTTGAAGGTATTGCTCCCGAAGTTTGGAATTACCACATCGGCGGATACCAAGTTCTGCAAAAATATCTTAAAGACCGTAAAGGACTCAATATGGACGATGCCCCTCATTATTGCAAAATAGTCACAGCTCTAAAAAAAACTATTGAAATACAAAAACGGATAGACAAAATTTGTCCTATGGCCGAAAAAGAATTAATTGATTTTTAATAAATTTACAAGTGGATTTTTCGCAGACTAAATTCAATCAGCGAAAATTCTAATCTTGAAGGAAGAGTAAAAAACAAATAAACGTTACACAATTTTAAACAATTCAAATGATAATATACTTAGTAGGAGACAGTTGCGTAGGAAAATCAACAATTTGAAAATTATTGGCGGATAAAATTGGTTTCACTTTCTACGATTTTGATCTTGAAATTGAGAAATATTACAAAAAACCGATTGAAAGAATCCAGCATGAAAGTATTTTTATTGATGAATATAGAAGAAAGGCAAGTGTTGCATTGGACCTATTATTTTCCAAAGAGGGTAACATCGTTGTTGCAGGAAATCCTTAGGGGCTAAAGTTTTACT
>JALTDM010000329.1 GCA_027074135.1 Bacteroidales bacterium | reverse complement strand
CCTGAGAGTCTGCTCATCTTCCCTCTTACTCTGTATTCACCGATAAAATATATGCTTGATTTGTCATACAGCCCTGCATCTTTAAAATAATTTTTAAGGTTTACATAAACATCTCTTGCGTAGTCATAGAACTTAAGTCTTATTCCTATTTGTTCGCATCTGGAAAACAAAAACGGCTTGTCTATATCGTCGTTTTCTTTATTCGTTTTAGAATTATTAACATTAGTTTTTCGGGGAAAAATAGTGTCTACTATAAACTTAAGAAAATTTTCTGGAATTTCTTTTATGTGTGTACTATTGTTGTTTCTGTCATTAATGTAATCTCTACACTGGTTTTCCAAATATTCTTTTAAATACTTGGAGAATACTTCTCGATATTTTGTTTTATTATACGACGGCCAGCTTGTTTCGTAGAATGCATTATCCAGTATATCAGCTACTATTTCTTCGACGCAAATGTTATTAACCCTTGCGTATTGAAGTTTTTTTGCATTTTTTAAATCAGCTCCATTTAAAAAAGTACAGGTTAAATCAGTGTCTTTATTCATAAGGGTTCCATCTAAATCAGCATCTTTTAAAATAGCAAACTTAATGGAGGCTTTTCGCAGATTTGCTCGCTGGAGTTTTGCAAATTCAAGATTTGCCCCGTTTAGATTCGTATCTACCATTTTTGCGTCCATAAACTGCGCAAACTTCAAGTTTGCTTCGAAAAAAGTACTATAGTATAGATCTGAGCTTGTAAAATGCGCATGTGCCAGATCTGCTTTCTTAAAATATGCTTCGCGTAAGTTGTTTTTAGATGTATTATCTTTTTTGTAAGGTAGGTCACTTAAAGTTTTACCATCTTTTTTCTGATGCCAGATGCAATAATCAGAACCGGGTACTGCTTCATGCATGCATTGTTTACCTTTATAATATTTTCCGTATTTGTATCTGTATTTACATTTCATTTTAAAAATTATATACCGAATGAAGAAATTTCAAAAAGAAAAACATTAATCAATTTATATCGAAATACTATAACTGATGGGCTCTAAAAGAGAATTTATAATTTACCTCCTTCTGTTTGTTTTATCGTATGAGTATTTAATTTCAGTGCAAAAACGCAAAAACGTTTTATAAAAGTTAAAACATGCTCTTTTTCTCTATCAAGATATGCTTAGCTGCATGTTGACCCAAATAAAAAATGTGTTATTATAAAAAACTATGATATACAATGCTACTTTAAGTTTCTGGATATTTGTTTGTTTTGCTATGGTTTTTCAGCTTATTATGGGTGCAAACGACGGTGGAGTGCTATTCGGCTCTATTATCTCGTCCAACTTCGTTCATCCGTTGATAGCACTTGCTATTTTGTTTCTATCTCTTTTTGCCGCACCATTTCTATTTGGCACGGCCGTAGTAAAAACACTGGGAACAAAAATCTTCCCGACTCAGGATATGACACTTGCAATGCTTTA
>JALTDM010000328.1 GCA_027074135.1 Bacteroidales bacterium | reverse complement strand
AAACGAGCATCCTGATGCAGAGCTTGAGGTCCGTCTCCACAAACTTCTGCTCCATGTCAAGCAGCGCTGTATCCGTGTAGCCCATTTCCCTTACGGCTCGCGACGGAAACGCCTTCGTGATGTCTTTAGTTGCAGTGAAAGTAACGGAAATAATCTCGCTTTTCTTCAGCGCATTTTTCTTAACGAACTCAGAAAAAAGTTCGCGTGCACCTTCAAGAATCGCACTCTCGCTGTTTTCGCTGATTGTAATTGCTCCTCTTCCCGCTTTCATATTGCTTCCTTATTCCTCCTCTTGCACTCCTTTTGGATAAAATTTTCATATTATATGCACGGGCGGAAAATATGCAAATGGTTAAAATAAAATGTACGAAGTATCAAATGTTCCCCTATAAAACACAAGGGAGGAGTATTGCCCGGGAGGGAGCGCAACGACCGAAGAATCTCCTCTCTTTTATAATGTTTTTTATTATACTAAAATTATTTTTACAATCTGCCTTAAATTTACTTTACGCTGTAAAGGAAGAAAAGTTAGAAAGGACACTACGTTTCCTTTCTATTAAGTGAGATCCTTCGCTCGCTGACGCTCGCTCGAGGATGACGGGATGGAGGCAGTCGTTCTGATTTTTCAGTCGTTCTGAGCACAGCGAAGAACCTCTGCCTTAACCGCAAATGCTTTTCATGAGTCGTCATGTTGAGCGTAGCGAAACATCTCTTCCTTAACAACCTTGCCATTTTATCAAAATTAAAAGCAGCATCCTGCACCCCAATTGCTTATGAGATCCTTCGCTCGCTGACGCTCGCTCGAGGATGACAAAGTAAAACAACGCAAAATGACGGAGTGAATTCGTTCAAAATGACTGAGTGAATTTGCTCAGGATATCAAAGTAAAATATTTTACAACGGCCAAATAAAATCGTTTTGCAAATGTATTTATTTGCGAAAAATAAGATTCAAGATTATCGTAAGAGCTATGCTCAGGATAATAGATGTAGCAATAGGAATATAAAGTGTAAAATTGCCTTTCTTTACCACAATGTCCCCGGGCAGCCTGAAAACAGGAACTTTATTAAAAATAACAAAAATAAATCCTATGACAACAAAAATAATTCCTATTTCAATTAACAATTTCCCTATTTTTAACATTAGTATCCTTCTGCTGTTTTTACGATGATTTTTTAAAAAGCTCTCTTGTATGCAGTTTTTCTTTTACTTCTTTTGATAAATTGGCAAGGAGTTTTTCCGTAATTCCGTAAACAACACTGCCGTTCTTCAATTCCCTGGAGATAAAACCTCTTTTTAACAGCTCATTCAACATTCTTGTGCTGTTTACCCCGCGCAGTTTATCAACTCTCTCTTTTGTTGCATCGGATTTCAATAAGATTGCGATTACTTCGAGCGCCTCCCTCGAGAGAGAAGTTTTCTTTACCTTTACGAATTTTCTATAATATTTTTTATATTTTG
>JALTDM010000327.1 GCA_027074135.1 Bacteroidales bacterium | reverse complement strand
TTGTTCTTTGGTTAAATGTTTCATATTGCAACTTTTTTGTGTGAGGAAAGGGCAAAATTAAACTTTATCCGTCAAGACAAAAGAGGGAGATTTTTTTCTTCCTCTTCGTCTTGAAAAATTTAAGATTTACCTTATCCTCTGGAAAGTTGCATTAATTACTTGAATTTAGGAAACAAAAAAATGAAAAAACTAACATTAATTTTAACAGGAATTGCATTAATGGTTTCAACAAATATTTTTGCACAAAGAACAAGTGATATTGACGGGGCAAAAGATTATCCTTTGGTATCAAGATTTCAGGGTTCTATCATTGAGTATTATAAGGTAACTAAGTGGGATACTTATAAATTGCCTGTTTTTACTGATGATATTTCAAAACCGAATTATAAAAATCCATTGGTGTTGGAAGGAAAAATAATAAGAACTCAATATTCAGTTTCCCCTGACAATAATCCTGCTTACATAATGAAAAACTATGAAAAGGCATTTAAATCAAAAGGTTTTAAAATACTTCTTGAAGGTAAACCCGGAGAAGATTTTGAAGAAGGTCCGGCAAGTTTTCAAGGAGATTATTATGGAGGCTGGAACAATCTTAATTTAGAAAAATTCGGGTTTGCTTATAATCCTATAGGTAATCATAAAGCTATTATTGTTTCAAAAACTCATAAAGATAACAATGATGTATATATTGTTGAAGTAATTAGTGATTTCTCGAATGTAACTTTAATTACTCAAGATGTAATTGAAGTAGAGGCTGCTGAAACAGGTAAAGTAACTGCAGAGAATATCAAGGAAAATATTTCAAAAAACGGACATATAGCTATCTATAATATTCATTTTGATGCCGGTAAATCAACAATAAAATCAGAATCTGCGGAAGCATTAAAAAATATTGCAGAATACCTTAATAATCACAAAGATAAAAAATTCTTTATTGTTGGGCATACAGATAATACGGGAGATTTCGCATCCAATATGACTTTATCTGAAAATAGGGCAAAATCAGTAATGAATGAGCTGGTTACTAATTATGGTGTTAATGCAAATCAACTTTCTGCTTACGGTGTAGCCAATCTTTCTCCGGCGGCGTCAAATAGTACTGAAGACGGAAAAGCTAAAAACAGACGAGTTGAAATAGTCGAACAATAAAAATTACATATTTTCTTTAAGTTAAGTCGAAAAATTATTGAATAGATTTGGTTATGTTAAATTAAAATTTCAGGTAAAAGGGTGAGGAACTTTGCCCTCACTCCACCACCACCAAATAATAATTCTTCTTGCCTTTTTGAGCAAGTATGTATTTGCCGTTAAGCAAGTGTGATTCGTTGATTACTTGGTCAATGGACTTTACTTTTTCTTTGTTAATGCTGATGCCGTTGTTTTTTATCAGGCGGCGGGTTTCGCCTTTTGACAGCATAATACCCGTGTCAGCAAGAAAATTTACCACATCTTTGCCCAGGTCGGCTTTGGAAATTTTGAATTGCGGCACACCTTCAAACACTTCCAAGAATGTCTTTTCATCAATGTTTTGCAATTCTTTCAGCGGTTGCTTGCTAAACAATATTTGCGATGCTTCCACTGCTGCTTTGTAATCGTCTTCGGAATGTACCATTGTTGTAATTTCCTTAGCAAGAGTCTTTTGCAGCAGTCTTCTTTCCGGTACTTGCCTGTGTTCTTCTATGATGGCGTCAATTTCTTCTTTGGGCAGAACGGTAAAAATCTTTATGTATTTTTCTGCATCTTCGTCAGATACATTCAGCCAGAATTGGTAAAACTTGTATGGAGAAGTTTTTTCGGGGTCGAGCCAAACATTTCCGGTTTCGGTTTTGCCGAATTTTTTCCCGTCGGAACGTGTAATTAGCGGGCAAGTAATTCCGTGTGCCACACCGCCTTCTTTTCTCCTGATCAATTCAATACCGGTAGTGATGTTTCCCCACTGGTCGCTGCCTCCGAGCTGAAGTTTGCAATTGTGAGTCTTGTATAAGTGCCAAAAATCGGTAGCTTGTACCAATTGGTAAGAAAATTCAGTAAACGACATTCCCGACTTCCCGTCTTGTCCGATGCGTTTTTTTACAGAATCTTTGGCAAGCATATAATTTACCGTGATGTGCTTACCGATGTCGCGTATAAAGTCTATGAACGAGAATTTACCTATCCAGTCGTAATTGTTCAGTATTTCCGCTCCGTTACTTTTATTTTTGTCAAAGTCAAGAAACTTGGCAAGTTGTTTTTTTATAGCTTCCTGGTTTTTTCTGATAGTGTCAATATCAAGCAAGTTCCTTTCTTCCGATTTGCCGGAAGGGTCTCCAATCATACCTGTGGCACCTCCTACTACAAGTAGTGGTTTGTGACCAAAGCGCTGAAAATGTTTCAGCATCATTATAGATACAAGGTGTCCTATGTGCAGTGAGTCCGCAGTCGGGTCAATGCCGACATAAGCGGTTACCATATTATTGTTTTCAAAAAGTTCTTCGACGCCTTCGGTTTTGCTGTGAAGCATTCCTCTCCATTGTAATTCTTCTATGTAGTTCATTGCGGTACCTCCTTATTAAAATTTATATCAAAAATATCTTGTGGAATTATCATTTGTGCCAATACAATTGTTGGTTGTGCAAATTTACTGTTTTCAATTTCTGCGGTATCCATAAAACTTTCTTCCAACTTTTTGTTTATGTTTATCAAAACCACCAAAAAAGTGCCGATTATCAGCATCATTTTGAGAATTGCAACAATCAAACCGCTGATTTTCACCAAAATAGACAAGCCGATGGTGCTTAATAATTTATCGATTGCACTAGCCAAAAATTTCACCAACACCAGAGCAACAATAAATGTAATTATGAATGCTGAAGGTTTAACCAAAGAGCCTTCTACTCCGAATTGTGTGTGCAAAAAATTTGCAGTAAATCCCGAAAAAGCCACACTTGCCCAAATGCCAACCAAAACGCTGACAATACCTGCAATTTCTTTTATCACGCCTTTCATAAAACCTCTTACGGCGGCATAAACAATCAAAACCAAAATTACAATATCAACCGCATTCATAAAGTGTTGAGTTGCCGTTTTACAAAATTCATCAGTTTGTTTACAAAATTGTCCGAGAACGAAAATTTAGTTCCCGCAGTTTCGTAAATTTTACTTATCGGCACGGTGTAGCCTAGTGATAACGCTTTGCGGTATTGTTCAATACCCACCTTGTTGTCTGACACGAAGTTCTTCCAAACACCAACAGAACCGAGTTGTGCAAATCCGTACTCAATGTAATAAAACGGTACTTCAAAAATGTGAAGTTGCTTTTGCCACAATATTGTTTTGTAATGTTCAAATCCGTTCCAGCTAAAAGTTTGCGGTTCAAATTCTTCATAAACCCTCTTCCACGCTTCTTTTCGTTCGGCGGGCGTAAGTTCGGGTGAGGTGTAAATTATGTGTTGGAATTTATCCACTGTTGCTATCCACGGCAAAACTTTGAGTACGCCTTCAAGTTGCTTTTTTTGTGCTTCTTTGGTTTCTTTTTCGCTGTCGAAAAACAAATGCCAGTATTTCATCGAAAGCAATTCCATTGACATAGAAGCAAGTTCTGCCACTTCGGACGGAAATTCTTTGAACTCAACAATGGGCAAGTCTGCCGTAAGAAACGAATGTATGGCGTGACCACCTTCGTGTACCATTGTTTGCAAGTCGTGAAAAGTGCCGGCAAAGTTTGCAAAAATAAATGGAACGCCTGTTTTGTATAGCGGATAGTTAAACCCACCAGGTGCTTTGTTTTTGCGGCTTTCCAAATCAAGATAGCCTCGTGTTTTCATATCAAGCAGAAACTCGCCAAACTCCGGCTTAAGTTGTGTAAATGCTTGAGTGGTGTTGTTCAAAATGTTTTTCGGCTTGGGTGTAATGCTTCCAGGCACAGGTGCTTCCAAATCGTAGGGCATAAGAGTGTCAAGTGCCAGAGCCTTCTTTTTTCTGCTGTAAATTTTATTTACAAGTGGAACAACATATTTTTTTACCGTCTCATGAAATCTGTAGCAGTCTTCCGCTGTGTAATCGGTACGCCCCAGCTCATCAAACTTATAATCGCGGTAGTTTTTGTATCCTGCGTTTAAAGCAATTTGATGCCTGAGCTTTACAAGTTTGTCAAATAGTGTATCCAGTTCACCCTCAACTTCTTTACGCTTTTGGTAAATGAGTTCGTAAACTTCTTTGCGGGTTTGTCTGTCTTCGCTTTCAAGGTATGTAGCGACTTGTTGGAGTGTAAGTTCTTTGCCTTCGTAGTTTACAGTCAGTTTCCCGACAATTTCGGCATAATTTTGTTCAAGTTGCCTTGCTTCTGCCAGCAGTTCGGTGTTTTTGTCGGTGTAAACTTTCAGTTTGAGTTCGGTTTGCTTTTTTAGGTTGCCGTAAGGATAATCAGGCAATTCCTTAAAGAACGGATTTTTTACCAGTTTTTTGTCAAGCCTGTTTGTCGCTTTTTCTTCTTCCGGCAAAATTTGGGTAATATAATCTATGTAAGATTTTTTGTAATATTCGATGTCTGTATGGCGGTTTGTATTAATGTACCGCCACGCCAATTCTTCTTCCAATGCTTCATAAAGCTCACTTCTGTCTTGCAACCACTTTTCTAGTGACGCAAGGCTTGTTATATCCCTTTTTTCAAGTTCGTCGAAAAAGGGTTTTATATCTTCCCACTTTTTTACGGAAAAATTATCCGGCAAAAATTTATTTGTCATTATCCCCCTGTTCTTTTTCTTCAGGTTGGTTCTCTTCTTTTTGTTCTTCTACTTTCAGCAAATCGTGCTGTTGAAGAATGTTGTACCACTTAATAACCTTTTTCATATCCGAAACATAAACCCTGTCTCTGTCGTAATCAGGCAATACTTTTTCGAAATATGCTTTTATTTCTTCAGATTTGCCTTTTTCGTTTACACTTGTGGGATTTCCGTTTTCAAGATTATACATGTTTTTGAAAATATCTTCTAAAGGTTTTTCTTCGGTTTCGGTAAAAATAGCAATGTCTTTCAATGCACTAACCTTATAACTGTTTCCTATGATTGTTTTGCTTCCAGTGTCCAATGATTCAACCACAATTCCTTTGGTTGTTTGCGATACGAGTCTGTAAAGTCCCGGTTTCCCTGATATAGAAAGTATGTCTTTTAGCATAATTCTTTAATTTTTATTTTTTGACATGCAAAAGTATAAGAAAAAATTTAAATAAGGTCATAACCAGAGATGTAAACTATATATAAAAAAACATCTTTTGGTGGAAAAGTGTTAAAAATAAATAAATAATAACC
>JALTDM010000326.1 GCA_027074135.1 Bacteroidales bacterium | reverse complement strand
GCACCGCCGAAATAAACGGCGAGAAAGTTTTTGTGCTTAACTTTTTACAGGGAAGGAATCCCGATTGGGTTAAGCGCCCCTTTTTTGCCGAGTACGACGAAAACATTACTTGGTTCAACGAATTGCGTCCTGCATTCGGTGAAAGTAAATTTTTCTTTGAAGATGAACTCAACAAAATATTAAAACGTAAGGCTCTCGAAGAAAAATTAGTCGGATAAAAATTGCAGATTAAACGGCAAGGACTTTAATATTCGGGTCAAATTCTCTTTGTAATAATTGTTCGATTGTTTTTAATGTTCCGATAATTGCAAAGGGACAGCTACCGCAGGCGCCTTCGTATTTAATGCGGAGGGTGTTTTTCTCGAAACTGATTACCTTTAATCCTCCGCCGTCCGTTGCCAAAAGGGGACGAATTCTCTTGTCTAAAATTCCGTTAATCTTGTTTAATGCCGAAGATTTTCTTTCCTCTTCGAGGCTTTCTCCCTCCGAAATTTCCGCAGGGAGCTCACTCTCGTCAAAACTCCCGATAAATCTAATTATCTGAAGTTGAATGTTTTGCCACGATGCAGCCGGCTCCTTCTCGACAGTAATAAAGTTTTCGGTGTAAAAAACAGAAACAACCCCGTTTATTTCAAATATTCCTTTTGCCACAGGATTGTTCTGTGCTTCTTTTTTACTTGCAAAATTGTTAGCCGCACCGTTCGTCAATTTTTTATTTAGAATGAATTTTAACGCATTGGGATTCGGCGTTAAATCCACAGCTTTTACTCGTAACATTTTTTACTTTTTCAAAATACGATTAAATATCTTTTTAATTCTAATAAATATTCGGAAGGATTGCAAAAGTTATTATGGCACAAGTTTAAATTTGATGGTAAAAAAACATTTACAAAAATTTCAGAATAAAATATTTAACGTTTATTTATTAGAAGTAGATTTGGTGGGGCAAAAATGGCATTAAAAAATTTGCGTAAAAAAATTCGAGCGAAGATGCGTTAAGAAAAAAAATTTTGTCTGACCCCGCTCGTAGGGGCGAGTTAATTTTTTTCAGCATCGCAGCGAGAATTTTAGCAAATTTTTTACAGCCTTTCGTAGCATAGCGAAGACCCCGCCTTAGTTTTAACGAAGGCGGGGGATTTTTTCCATGCCTACCGGCAGGCAGGGCAAGCAGGTTTGGTTCGTTTCTTTTGTATCAAGATAAAATAAATGAACAATCTTTGGCACAAGAAAATAAATTAGAAACTTCTGTACTATTGTTTCCGCTTAGAGTTTTGTCACGATTTTTGACAATACCCAAACGGTGAAAGCCAAAAATCGCACCAAAACAATTTTGTTTTTTTCTTACCATATCAGAGTTGAATCTAGGAGTTAATGATATGTAACTCCTACCGAGCTTTTTACAATCCTTTTCCATCAATTAAATATTTTGCCACCGATTTTAAATCTGTATTGATGTTGTTAATTTTACCGG
>JALTDM010000325.1 GCA_027074135.1 Bacteroidales bacterium | reverse complement strand
GGTGTCCCTGTGGACAACCCAGCAAATTGCTTCAATCCTCTTTTGAGTATGTTTATTTACGCATTCATTCATCCCCGCTTTCAAAACGAGAATTTCTCAACTATTGTTCTGAAAAGGAGGAAGTCCCCGGAGGTAGATACACGGATGCTGGAAGATGCATAAGGAGGATGCGGGAATACACCGCCGGATGGGGGGTTCTTGATCAACAAATAGCAAAGTTTATATCCTATAGATGCCTATAGTTACCTATGGTTACCACAATCCAGATAAGCGAGGAGTTGAAGGAGGAACTGAAAAAACTCAAGCTCTATTCGAGGGAAAGTTATGAGGATGTGATATGGGATTTGCTGGAGGCCAACATGGAGCTGTCCGAGGAGATGAAGAAGGATTTAGAAAGGGCCTACAAGGACATAGAGGAGGGGAGGCTTTACACCCACAAGGAAGTTAAGAAGGAGCTGGGATTGTGATCTACGAATTAATCTATACGGAAACGGTCCTAAAACAGTTGAAGAAGTTAGATAAGAAGATCCAAGAGAGAATAATCAGCGCCTTGGAAAGGGTAAGATACAACCCTTTCAAGCACGTTAGGAAACTGAAGGACAGGCCGGAGTACCGGTTAAGGGTTGGTGATTACCGGGTACTCATGCTCATAGATAGAGGGAAGCTCATTATCCTCATAGTTGCCGTGGGACACAGAAAGAAGATCTACAGGACATAAATCACTATCGAATATTAACCTCTTTTACCTTTTTATTCTTTTATGCAAAGGATCAATGTGTAATTTCTCATCTTTATTTCACATTGAGTTGCATGAAAAACTCACGCAACTTATTCGAATGCCAGGTCCCATGTATATGCTATATAATAAGTAGTAATATGAGTGTGTAATTACACGTGTAATTTCACATTATCGTTTCACAATTATGAAATTCACTTCAACGGAGAATAAGAAAAATAGAGAAAGATATGAGCCTTTCACACTGTATAAAACATGTGTAAAAAATGTGTAAAAAGAATTTCACACATTGCTCCAAAACCCTGTTGTATTGCAGTGAAAAAACGTTACACACATTCTGATATTTCAATCTCACCATGGTCTTATTCTAACTCTTTTACCTCTACTCCACAGATATGCAGTCATATATCACATTTCCATACTACTAAGTTCTTCTGAAACCGGAGTTGAAGGGAAAGGAATGGGATGAGAGAAAGGAAAATTTCCATACTACTAAGTTCTTCTGAAACATCAGAGATTTTTTGATTTGATGATCAGGCATTACAATTTCCATACTACTAAGTTCTTCTGAAACCTCCTCTATATCCTCCTTGCTGAACGCCCCCTTTCTCATTCCACGATTTCCATACTACTAAGTTCTTCTGAAACTTGATTCGGCTTCTTCTGCTGAGATAACTTTTCCTCAATTTCCATACTACTAAGTTCTTCTGAAACTGGAGATGAGAAGAAATGAATG
>JALTDM010000324.1 GCA_027074135.1 Bacteroidales bacterium | reverse complement strand
AGATAAAAAAGATGAACAAGAATTCAATAATTTCATTTCTAAAATAGAAAAAGAAGGAGGAAAAACTCTATGGTCAAATCCGTGTTTTGAAATTTGGTATTTACTCCATTTTAATTATTATCAAAATCAAATAAGTTGTAATGAAGTAATAAAAAAACTTACAATTCTTTTGAAGAATAACAGCAACAATAATACTTATTATAAAAATGATGAAAAGATTGCCAAATATTTTGTAGAATTTACAGAGGGTCGTAAAAAAGCTCTAGATCATTCAAAAAAACTTTATCAAAAGAACAGAAAACCCTCTAACTCTAATCCAGGAACAACATTCTTTTTGTTATTTGAAATGTTAAATTAGGACATCTTATTATATAACATTTTTATAAATTCACTTCAATGAAACTACACTTTTACAAATACCACGGTGCGGGAAACGATTTCGTAATCATAAATAATCTTGAACAAAAAATTAATTTAACACAAGAACAAATCAAATTCCTGTGCGACAGACATTTTGGCATTGGCGCGGATGGATTTATGGAACTTATGCCTTCTGATAAGTACGATTTTGCAATGAAGTATTATAATTCCGACGGTGCCGAAGGTACTATGTGCGGAAATGGTGGCAGATGTATTGTGGCATTTGCCAAGGAAACAGGCTTAATAGGCACTACTACGGAATTTGAAGCAATAGACGGCATTCATAAAGCAATACTTCATAGTAGTGACGATATTGAACTGAAAATGAATAATGTAAGCGATTATAAAATAAACGAAAATAAATTTATTGCAGATACAGGCTCACCTCACATTGTAATTTTCACAGAAAATTTAGATGACATTGATGTGGTAACTGAAGGTAGAAAAATAAGGTATTCCGATGAATTTCCCGAAGGCATAAATGTAAACTTTGTGGAACTGAAAAACGGACAAATTTTTATGCGCACTTACGAGCGTGGCGTAGAGGACGAAACTCTTGCGTGCGGTACCGGAACGGTTGCAACTGCCCTTGCTGCCAATGTATTGTTTGGAATAACCCCGCCAGTAAATATAACTGCACGAGGAGGCAAACTTTCCGTGAAGTTTAACAAAAAAGATAAAGGATTTTCTGACATTTGGTTACGGGGACCTGCCACTTTTGTTTTCGAAGGAGAAATAATGCTCTAAAAGAAAGTAGCTAATCCAAAATCACTTACTGATTTTTACTATCCAAAAATCCGCATCTCCCTGATCAGAATATGAATATCCAGCTATAACAGATTCTTTGTCTTTGGTTTGTATAACAGAATTTGCAAAATCGTCATCAATACCTCCTACTGACTTTTGTCTTTGAAAATTACCAGAAGTATCCAATTTTACTATCCAACAGTCAGCATTACCTTGATTACCGAAAACATCACCATCATTGGAATTAGAATTACCTCCCGCAATATAACCTCCATCATTTGTATTAACAATTGAGAAAGCATCATCTTCACCACTCCCACCCAGCGACTTTTGCCACAAAATATTACCGGCACTGTCTAATTTCACTATCCAATAATCAGAATCACCATGATTACCTATTACATCCCCATCATCCGAATAAGAATAACCTGCAATTACATAACTGCCGTCAACCGTTTGAATAATGGAATATGCTTGGTCCTCTCCACTTCCACCTAATAATTTTTGCCAACTGAAATTACCTTTTGAATCTAATTTTACGATCCAATAGTCGGACTCGCCATGATTTCTCGCTACATCACCATTGTTTGAGTAAGACCATCCTGCAAAAATATATCCTCCATCTGTAGTTTGAATAATTGAATATGCATAGTCGTCACCTGTTCCTCCCAGTGTTTTTTGCCATATAATGTTACCTTTAGAATCTAATTTTACTATCCAACTGTCAGCATTACCATGATTACCGGAAACATCACCATCGTTGGAATCAGTGTAACCTGCCACAACATAACCTCCGTCAATAGTTTGAACAATTGAATAAGCATATTCCTCTTTGCTTCCGCCTAAAGACTTTTGCCATTGAATTTTACCTTCGGAATCTAATTTTACCACCCAAAAATCTGCATCTCCATGATTTCCAGACACATCTCCATCATTAGAATAAGAATATCCTGCTACTGCATATCCTCCATCATTAGTGGAAACAACAGAAAACGCAATCTCATCTTTAGTACCACCGAGAGATTTTTGCCACTCTATATTACCGGCAAAATCTATCTTAACAATCCAAAAATCAGAATTATCGTAATCAGTACTCTTATGATGTTTTGCAATATCTCCATCATCCGAATAAGAATATCCGGCAACAACGTATCCCCCATAACCTGATTGCACAATTGAAAACGCCTCATCTTCTTTGCTGCCCCCTAACAGTTTTTGCCATTCTATAGTTTGCGAAACAGCAAGGAAATTTGTAAATATTAGCACAATTAGAAAAATAGTCTTAAAAACCATTTTTTTCAAAATTTTAATTTTTTTTATTCATTCGGTTTTTCTGTCTTTTTCTATCAACCTAAGCAATTCTTCTACTGCATTTTCTTCGGGGATATCTTTTTTTATCAGTTCCCTGTTTTTGTACAGCGAAATCTTTCCCGGTGCCGTACCTACATATCCGTAATCCGCGTCTGCCATTTCTCCGAGACCATTCACAATACAGCCCATTACAGCTATTTTTACACCTTTTAAATGTTTTGTTTTAGCTTCAATCTTTTTGGTGGTCTCTTCAATGTCAAAAAGTGTTCTGCCACACGACGGGCAAGCAATGTATTCTGTAAAATTTATTCTGTCACCAGTCGCCTGCAAAATCTTGAACGCAACTTTTGTAATTTCCGATGGAGAAAAATTGTGGTTGCTTATCATTATACCGTTACCGTAACCGTTTATAAATGAATACGACATATCAATTGCCGCTTTGATGTAAAACTCTTCGTAATCCGCATCCTCATAATTCCTCGCAAATACCACAGGCGTTTCAATGCCGAATTTGTCAAGAATTTTATATAATTTTTGCTGCTGTTCTATAGGGTTATCGCCTCCCATTAGCAAAATTGTAACCGTTCTGCTGTCTGCCTTCAACTTTGCAGCCAGGTTAAAATCAAGATCGTTTATGTTGACAACCAAAAACTTATCCGAATCAGAGATTTCATAATTTTCCTTCCTGTATGCATCGTAAACTTCACCCGTTTTGTAATTTTCCACTTTAAATTCATTGTCAACCACTTTCAGCAAAAAGTCGGGCTCAAGGTCATTTTCAAAAGCAGGCTTTTCGTTACCATTTACAAAATAAAAAACAACAGGTTTGTTGTTTCCACCAATGCCTAGAATTTCCTTTGTGGTTTTCTTTTCGTAACTCACAGGCGAGTGATACGAAGGCAATACCGAACTTTCGACCAACTGCGTTGCATAATCAAGAATAATCCTTGCAGGTCTAACTTCGTCCTGTGGTGGCTCGGTTAGCGAAACTCTGATAGTATCGCCAATACCTTCTGCAAGCAAAACTCCAATTCCTACAGCAGATTTAATTCTTCCGTCCATTCCGTAACCTGCTTCCGTTACGCCGATATGCAAGGGATAAAAAATGCCTCTCTCCTTAAACTTTTTCACTATCAACCTGTTGGCATAAACAACTACTTTAGGCTTTGTAGCCTTAAGAGATACTATCACATTGTCAAAATCTAATTCCCTCAAAATGTCCAAATACTCAAGTGCAGAATTTACCATACCTTCTTCAGTATCACCGTATTTTTCCAACATCCTTTCCGAAAGCGATCCGTGGTTTACACCTACACGCAAGGCTTTACCTTCTTTATTAAGTAACGATACAAGCGGCTCAAGCTGCTGCTTAATGTGACTTCTAATATCTTTTATGTGGCGAGCTTCGGCATAATTGCCGGGGTTTATTCTTATTTTGTCAAAAATTGAGGCTGCTTTTACCGCCACCTTCGGCGAAAAATGAATGTCTGCAATAAGTGGTATTGTAGAATAACCCATGTCATCTAACTTTTGCTTAATAATCTCAACATTTTTCATGTCTGCTGCGGTAGGAAGTGTCAGACGCACGAGTTTTGCACCTGCTTGGTAAATGGATAGAATTTGCTTATATGTTTTTTCGGTATCTTTATTGTAAGTATTTGTCATTGATTGAATTGCAACAGGATTTTCACCACCGATTTTTATTTTTCCCGCAACATCAACCTCTATGGTCTTTACACGTTCCATATCAAGAAAGTAATTTTTGCCAAAGTTAATTAAAATAAAGGTAATACTTCATCTGTTGCATTTTTTCATTTGTTAGTTAACCGGGTTTCAGCCCGGTTTTGATTGATAATTTGGCTGCCTTTTGAGACAACCTCATTACCGATTTAATCTTTCCTTTTTTTGAATAGCCCCACCTTTTAAGGTGGGGAAACAAAGCGAATAAAAAAACTGTTGGCTTCAGCCTTAGATTTTTATATCCGGGGGCTAAAGCCCCGCACGCTTGGTGCTCCATTACCGTACACCGCCTTAAAAGGTGGTGCTATTCATATCTCTTTATTTTTACAGTCGGCAATAAATTACCGCCTGATTTTTTTCACACCTCCGCATACCCGCCATTTTGACCTGACCGACACATTACTACAACTGCTATTAACAGTAAATCAAGTAATTGGCAGATTAACAAATTAATTCATTAGCAAATTAACAACTGCCTTTCAAGGTGAAAAAACAAAGCGAATAAAAAATCCGTTGGCTTTAGCCATAGCTTTAATTGTTCTTTGTCAGTTGATACAAAGAACCAAAAATCCAGGTCAAAAATATACTAGTAGTAACACAGTCGTATGTCACTACAAAACAAAATGCAAAAAATCGTAAATTTATTAAACACTGATACAATTGTGTGGAACACAGTAGGAATGGATTGATATAGACATAAAAAGTTCAAGAATTAATAATTTTATTTAATTTTTCCACCTCAATAAACTTTTGTTTTTTTCTGTTGGCTGACCTTATTTCTTTATGCAATTCTTGATATTTGATTATCGGGTTGAGTGTAGAAATGATAAAATCATTATCTTTACTTATGGAAGATTTCCCTTTTAATTCATAATTCAATGTATTAAACAGTTCTATGGCTAAATCCAATATTTTCCCTGTTGTTTCAATATTTATATCAAATTTATGGTCAATATACTTTTTATCCAAATGTGCCAAAACTTTATTTCTAGCCGTTTTAATTTCTTTAAGATATTTTTCGTTTTCAGTTATTCGTCTTTTTAATTCACATATAATTTCTTTTTTCACTTTTAGTTCGTCAGCACAAACCTTTTCAAAACTTTCAAATCTTTCTCCTCTTACATAATTAATC
>JALTDM010000323.1 GCA_027074135.1 Bacteroidales bacterium | reverse complement strand
CAACTATTTTTATTTTTCCGTCAACCTCTTCGGGCCAGTGGAAAGGGTCGCCTTTGTTTGAAGAACCGAGAATTGTTCCGCCTTGAGCTAAGATTCCGGAAACGTCTTTATTGTAAAGTTCGCGTCCTCTGCCTTCTACCAGCCCTTCAAAGCCGTCAAGAATTCCAAGTACGCTTAGTCCGTTATCATGGGCCGGTTTTGCAACGCCTCTGATTACTGCGTTCAAGCCGGGGCAATCGCCTCCTCCGGTTAGAATGCCAATCCTTTTTACTTTTTTGCCTTTTGCCATCAATGCCTCGATTTAATTTGAAAATTTCTTAAAACTTTTAAAATGCAATTTAGCATAATTTGTTAATTTTTTCTCATTTGTTTTTTCCAAAAGGGATTTTAGGAATGCTTCCGCTTCCTCGGAAGCCCCTTTGGGAAAAGTTCGATTGTTAATTATATTTTCTTCAAACCAATGTTCAAATCTTGATCTTGCTAATATGGATGCTGCTGCAACCCCGACAAATCGTTCACCTTTTGAATATTTCAGAAATTGAACTTTTGAAAAATTCACATCACTTTCTATTTCCAAGCCCTTCATGCTGAATTTGTCAGTTATTACAATTTGACATTTAACTTTGTTTAATAATTGTTTAATTACTTCAGAATGAGCCCAGCTGAGTAATTTGTTCAGATTACCAAACCGTTCATAAAGTAAATTGTATTTTGACGGAGTTAATTCCAATACAACAAATTTATTATCGACAATTTTTTCGATTTTTTTAGCGAGCGTAATTATTTCTTTCTTCGAAAGCAATTTGGAATCTTTAATTCCGATGTATTTTAATTGTTCTTTTGTAATCTTATCTACGAAAACAGCGGAAATAGTAAGGGGTCCGAAAATATCTCCTTTGCCGCTCTCATCCGTACCAATGTATTCTTTCGGCTCGTCAACCGGTGATTCAGTCGGAAAGAGATTAATTGTATCTTCAACTATCTCCTCGAGCTTTTGGTATTCAATTGAATCGGGGTTGCCTTGGACAACTTTTTTAATTCCTTTTTTGCCGAAGTAAATTTGTATTTTAAATTTTAAATTGTTTAAATTTAAATTTAATTCATAATTATATTGCTTTTTAATGATGCTTGAAACCAAGTAGCCTTGCTTACTTAACTTATTTTGTAAATTGATTGTCTCTTCTCGAGCTTTTCTTTGTAAATCAATCATAATTTTGTGAATTATTTTATATTAGTTAAATTACAATTTAAAATTTATTGGAAATATAAAATTGAAAATACTAAAAATTATTGATATACTTTTATTAACAACTCTTTTCCTAATTGTTATCTCTTGCTCTTCAAAGGACCCCGTTGTAGCTACGGTTGGTGATAGTGAAATTCATCTTTCTCAATTTCAAAAGCGTTACGAAAATTTCCTTTTATCAACAGGGGTAAAAGACAATCTCTCTGCGAGACTGGGTGTACTAAACAATATGATAAATGAAATTTTACT
>JALTDM010000322.1 GCA_027074135.1 Bacteroidales bacterium | reverse complement strand
TTAAATTTTTCAAGACGAAGAGGAAGAAAAAAATCTCCCTCTTTTGTCTTGACGGATAAAGTTTAATTTTGCCCTTTCCTCACACAAAAAAGTTGCAATATGAAACATTTAACCAAAGAACAAAGGTATACAATTTCGGTAATGTTGGAACAAGGTTTCACACAAAAAGCAATATCAGAAACAATTGGCAAAGATAAATCCGTTGTATCTCGGGAAATAAGAAGGAATTGTGATAAACGGAATGGTAAATATGATGCAGATTTAGCTCACCGTAAATATCTCCATCGCCAAAAAACCAAACCGAAAAAGATACGATTTAATGAACAAGTTAAACAATATGTAATTCAGAAGCTAGAAGATGATTATAGCCCGGAACAAATTGTTGGCAGAGCAAAACTTGAAGGACATCAATGTGTCAGTCATGAGCGTATATATCAATATGTATGGTCAGAAAAAAAACAAGGTGGGAAATTATATACCCATTTAAGACGTAAAGGTCGAAGATACCGAAAACGAGGAACGTTAAAGGATAGTCGGGGAATTATTAAAGATAGAATAGATATTAGCTTGCGTCCGGCTATTGTAGATGAAAAAAATAGGGTTGGTGACCTTGAAATAGATACAATTATTGGTAAAAATCACAAGCAGGCAATTCTCACAATAAATGACAGAGTTAGCAGTTTTGTGTGGATAGAAAAATTATCAGGGAAAAATGCTAAAGATTTAGCAATTAAGACAATTGAAAAGCTAACGCCATTCAAAAATTGGATACATACAATTACAGGAGATAATGGTAAAGAATTCGCTGAACATAAGCTCATTGCCGATGCTTTGAATATTGATTTTTACTTTGCAAAGCCGTATCACTCTTGGGAAAGAGGTGCTAATGAAAATACAAATGGACTTATCAGACAATATTTCCCAAAAGGAACTTCTTTTGAAAACATTAATAATGAGCAAATTATATATGTACAAAACAAATTAAACAATAGACCAAGAAAAAAATTAGGATTTTTAACTCCTACTGAATTTTTAGAATTAAATTTGTTTAATCAAATAGTTGCATTTGTGACTTGAATTCAGCTTTTACTAAACTTACATTTCACATCTTATGCTACGCTTTTTAATTATTCTATCAAATAACTTTCTAAAATATTGAACGACTTAATCCTCGTTACTCCAAAATATGCTCTTTCACAATCACGCCTATAACTCACTGTAAACAAACAGTTTATTGAGAATTGACTTGAAAAATTCATAAATTTTTTGACCCAGCAAACATTTATAATAAACAAAAAAATCAAACAAATGACACCTTTAAGTTCCCCACAACTCTAAGCAAAAAAACATAAATAACTGTTCTTCAACATCTAACAAAACAGTATATCAAATAACACTTTTAACATTACTTTACAAATTTAATAAAAAATTTTTAATTATTTTATCAATAAAAACAAAAAATAGCTGCCCGATTTTAGGCAGTCCCTTAACTTATATAGATTCACAAACCACTAATTAAAACAATCCTCCGTTTTGATAAATTTCCATTTGTACATCCGAGAACGGATTTATTTTTGTTTTCTTACCGTTTTCAAGATTTTCAACTTCGCCTGTTTCAAAGTTTACACGAATCTTGTCTCCATGCTTTAAATCAAGTTCTTCCACAAAATTCTTGTTGTAAGTAAGAATCGGCATACCGGCATTTATTGCATTTCTTTCGTAAATGGCACCAAATGATTCGGCAATCACTGCATTTACGCCAAGCGCCTTAAAGCAATCAACGGCTTGTTGCCTTGAACTTCCCGCACCAAAGTTTTTACCTGTAATTATAATATCACCCGGTTGTGCTTTCTTTGCAAAGTCTTCAAAACCTTCCAAGTTGTCAAGGCAATACTTTCCCATTTCATTTATATCGGTGATTGTCAAGTATTTATTATGAAAAATCATATCGGTATCGATGTTATCCATCATAATCATCCACACTTTGCCTTCAACAACTTTAGGCTTATCGTGTTTATGTTTGTGCTTTTCGGCTGCTTTTCTAGCTTCTTCAAGTCTTTGTTCCCGTTCTTCCACATCAAATGTAGCAGGTTCTTCCGGTATATCATCAAATGTCGTAATATAACCGGCAATAGCAGATGCTGCAACTGTTGCGGGTGATGCCAAATAAACCTTACCCTTACCTTGTTTGCCCGGAAAGTTGCGGTTACCTGTACTTATGGTAATTTCGCCCGGTCCGTTCATACCGACCTGTCCTGCAGCACAACCTGCACAACCTGCATTTGAAACTAAAGCACCCGCTTTTTTGAAAATCTTTATAAGACCCTCGTCCAAACATTGTTGCCAAACTTTATCGGTAGATGGCACTATTTTAAGCACTACTCCGGGAGCTACTTTTTTGCCTTTCAAAATGTTGGCAACAATACGCATGTCTTCAATCCTACCGTTGGTACAGCTACCTATAAAAGCCGAGTCAATTTTAACTTTCTTTGCTTCAACAATATTTACAGTATCGTGAGGATGACCCGGCAATGAAACCATAGGCACAAACTTGCTCATATCAATCTCAAACACTTGGTCGTAATGAGCATCCGCATCAGCAGTCACAGGTTCTATTTTATTGCCCATTACCTTTTCGGCATAAGACAATATTTCGTTATTCGGAGTAAAGAAAATGATAATTGCACCCATTTCTGTAGCCATAGATGCAATAGTTATTCTTTCGTCCAAAGTAAAATTATCTACTTCTTCGCCGTAAATTTCTATAGCATATCCCAACAACTTATTTGCACCGAAAATGTTAAGCAAATTCAAGACAATATCCTTTGCAAAAACTCCTTCGGGTCTTTGTCCTTTGAGGATAATCTTTACACTTGGCGGCACTTTGAACCACACCTTACCGAAAGCAAAAGCGGCTGCAATATCTTTATCCCCCATTCCTTGACCAAAAGCACCTACGGCACCCAGAATATTGGCGTGAGAGTCAGTCGTTACTGCAGTTTTACCAGAATAAACAAGACCTTCCTGTATCATCAGGTGCGTACCAATACCATTATTTATATCATATACTTTGATTCCATTTTTTCTTGCCCAAGTTCTGATAAATTGTTGATTAGCAGCATATTTTTGATCCGAACCGGTCGGATTTGTATCAAAAGTGAAAAAAGTCTTTTTGGGGTCATCTATCGGAAGTCCGTTTTCTTCAATGTTTTTTATCACATTGGCTCCACCAAAATCACGGGCAGCCCTTACATCTATCTTAACATCAACAATATCGCCGGGTTTTACCACATCTTTATCGCTGTGGTTGGCGATAATTTTTTCAATTAAAGTCATTCCTTTCATAAGCAAAAGTTTTTATCTTATCCTGTTTAATGATTGTATAATTTCTTCATCCTTCTTAATTTGTTTAAATGCAAGCACCAGAAATATAAACGCTACCGCAGGATAAACTACGGGTAACCTGAATGTAAACACCAATTCCTTAATTGCTTGTGCTTGAAAATAATAATAAGCTATAAGCACATAAATTCCAAGTGTGAGAATCCAATTGAACAATGTCAATTTCATTTGCAACTTGCGGTTTTTAAAAAATAAAATTGTAATAAATGCAAGCAACGAAGCTACACCTATAAGTACCGCAAGCGGATAATTATAAAAAATCACATCTTTACTAACCTGCGAATTTACGAGCATATAACTAGTTAAATCGTATATCTTTCCGTCTATGGCAAACGAAACTATCGGACTTTGTAACATTAGCCCCAAAACAAATGCAGCCAGTGCCAAATATAATGTTTGTATTCTTTGTATCATAATCCTAATAAATTTTACCTGTTGCAGACAAATATGTATTCATAAGCAATGATGCAATAGTCATTGGTCCTACTCCACCAGGGACAGGTGTGATGTAAGATGCTTTTTTGCTCACCGAGTCAAAATGTACATCGCCAACGATTTTGTAACCTTTTTCATTTTCATCCGTTTCCACACGCGTTATGCCAACATCAATAACAACAACACCTTCTTTTACCATTTCACCTATCAAGTATTCAGGCTTACCAAGTGCAACCACAACAATATCCGCCTCCTTTGTAAACTTCTCTATATCATGCGTTCGTGAATGACACAAAGTTACCGTAGCATCGGCAAACTCGCCTTTTTGACCCAACAAAATACTCATAGGTCTGCCTACAATATGACTCCTACCAAGCACTACAGCGTGCTTACCTCTTACAGGCACATTATATCTTTTCAGCAGTTCCATAATTCCCATCGGCGTAGCAGGCACAAAAGCAGGCAAACCCAATACCAACCTTCCTGCATTTACCGGATGAAATCCATCCACATCTTTTTTATAATCAATGGCTTCTATAACCTTTTGTTCGTCGATATGCTTCGGCAAAGGCAATTGAACAATAAGACCATCTATGTCTTCATCAGAGTTTATTTCACGGATTTTATCAAGTAGCTCCTGTTCGCTTACAGACTCATCGTATTTTACCAAAGTGGATTTGAACCCAACATATTCGCAAGCCTTTATTTTTGAATTGACATAAGTTTTGCTCGCTCCGTTGTCACCTACAAGTATTACTGCAAGATGAGGAACTTTTTTGCCTGCTGCAACAAGTTCGGCAGTTTTTTGTTTCAGTTCCTCTTTTATTTCTTTTGAAGTTTTTTTACCGTCAAGGATAATCATTGCTTATCTTTTTTTTCGTTTCTTTTTATTCCTTTTCATCATTCCTTTAACACCGCCTGTTGCTACAACTTTCATCATTTTGCGAGCTTCGTTAAACTGTGTAAGTAACTTATTCACTTCCGTTACGGAAGTACCGCTACCCATTGCAATACGTTTTTTGCGGGAAGCGTTTATTATTTCAGGCTTTTTGCGTTCTTCGGGTGTCATCGACAAAATAATGGCTTCCACACTCTTGAACGCATCATCGTCAATATCAACATCTTTCATAGCCTTGCCCATACCGGGAATCATAGACATAAGGTCTTTGATGTTACCCATTTTCTTGATTTGCTGGATTTGTTTATAAAAGTCATCCAAATCAAATTCATTGCGGGCAAGTTTCTTTTGAAGTTTACGGGCTTCTTCCTCATCAATTTGTTCTTGGGCTTTTTCTACAAGTGACACGATATCACCCATACCCAAGATACGGTCAGCCATTCTTTCGGGATAGAAAATATCTAGCGCATCGAGTTTTTCGCCAGTACTTACAAACTTAATAGGTTTGTTTACCGTATATTTGATTGAAAGTGCGGCACCACCGCGGGCATCACCGTCCAACTTGGTAAGCACTACCCCGTCAAAGTCTATTACATTGTTAAATTCCTTTGCGGTATTTACCGCATCCTGCCCTGTCATTGCATCAACAACAAACAGGGTTTCATCCGGCGAAAGTTCTTTTTTCAGACGGCTTATTTCATCCATCATTTCCTGGTCAATAGCCAAACGCCCAGCCGTATCCACTATCACATTTGTATAACCCATTTCTTTGGCGTGCTTTATGGCTTCTTTGGCTATCTTAACCGGATTCTTTTCGCCTTCAATGGTAAATACCGCCACACCGATTTGTTCTCCAAGTACTTTCAACTGGTCTATAGCTGCAGGTCTGTAAACATCTCCTGCAACTAGCAAAGGTTTTTTACCTTTTTTCTCTTTTAAGAATTTGGCTAGTTTTGCACTGAAAGTGGTTTTACCACTACCTTGAAGTCCGGCAATAAGTATTATGTTAGGATTACCTTGCAGGTTAATGTCTTCCTTTTTTCCACCCATCAACTCGATAAGCTCATCGTGCACAAGCTTAACAAGCATTTGACCGGGCTGTACCGACTTTATAACTTGCTGCCCTATGGCTTTTTCTTTGACTTTATCTGTAAATTGCTTTGCTATCTTGTAGTTTACATCGGCATCGAGCAATGCCCTTCTCACTTCCTTCAAGGCTTCCGCAATGTTTATTTCCGTAATCTTACTTTTCCCTCTTAGAACTTTAAACGACTGTTCAAGTTTCTCGGTTAAATTTTCAAACATAACTACCTGTTTTTTACACTTTATTTTTCAATTGCACAAAGATACAGATTATTGTTTGGTGGCAATAAATTAAATATGAAAAAATTAGGCTGTATAAAAAGAAAAGGCTGTCCTTTTAAAGACAGCCTTTTTACATTTACCTGTTATTTCTTTATAAACCGTATAGTGCTTTTTCCGTCTCCAGTATAGATATTTAAGAAATATGCACCTGCAGGAAACTCCGAAACATCGATTCTGTCATTGTACAATTTATCAAATGTTTTCAGGGTTTTGCCATCTGCAGATGTTATGGTGATTTTTTCCACGGAAGATTTTAAATTATTATCACCCCATTGTATTTGCAAGTAACTATGAGTAGGATTAGGCGAAATACTTACACCGACTCCATATCCTGCTTCATCAACATCACTTACAACCGAAATAACAGTTGATGCTGTATCAGGATCGCAGAAATCACTGTAAGCAACTAAAGTAACATTGTAAGTACCGGGCATAGAATAATAATGATACGGATTGACATCAGTAGAAGTCTGACCATCTCCAAAATTCCACAAGTAAGTTGTTGCATTTTGAGAATTATTAGTAAACACAACTATGGAATCCGGCAAAGTCAGGTTTTGCGGAGTAGCAGTAAAATCTGCAACAGGCGCAGGATGTACGGTAATGAAATCGTGTTCGGTAAGTGCAAAATTCACTCCCGCCGAATTGTATGCAATAAGTGTTACATCATAAGTTCCGGGTTGGGTGTAAACCACTGCAGGATTTTCATCGGTACTCGATGCAGGCGAACCGCCTTCAAAAATCCAAGTGTATGATTCCGCATACATAGTATTATTATAAAACTGAACAGTATCACCGACACATACATCTTGGTTATCTACATCAAAAGCAATAACGGGATCTAGCGATGCTATTTGTCCGTCACTGCTTACAGGACCTGAAAACAATCCGGCACCGTTCTTTGCTTTCACGGTAAAATAATAAACCACATTGTTTTGCAAAGTTACAAAGCCCGAAGCGGTTACATTTGTATCTGTTCCGTTACTCATCCAATCTTGAACATCCGTTCCACCCGGAGTTGTGCCTATAGCATACCAATATGAATCAATTCCTGAATTTTCGTCAAATGAACTGCTCCAATTTGCCGATAGTGAGTGCGGATCCAGTGTTGTATCAATATCTGCACCAGTTCCGTCATAAACATAAGTTACCGCAGCAGGTGGTGTCCAGTCTATCTTCAATTCATTACCAGTTAAATCAGAGAAATGCTCCAAGTTATTCATTACCATTGTTTTAACTCTAGCCACAGGCTGACCGTTTTCACTTTGCACCCTTATTGCATCCGTCACATCAGGACCTACACTTACAGGAGCCGAATTTCCCCTCGACTTATAAACTTTTATATCATCATAATAAACTTTTGCATTTCCAACTCTCAACGAAATATAATGTCCTGCTTGATAGGGTGATGGGTCTGTCCAAGACGATACTTTCACACCATTGATATAAGTTGACAATTCACCTGTTTGCGGATTGAAATAAACCTTATAATCATACCAAGCTCCGTCACTAAAGTCATACGGATCATTTGTTACCAAATCATATGAGCCGTCACTATGAACTTTGTAAATTTGAACTAAATCATTATCCAACCTGTACCAAACCATATAAGAATTACCTCTGTTGGAAGATGAATCATCATCGGCAAAAATGTAAATTCCCGCACGCCTGTTTGTTCCCGTACCAGTCATTGACATATACCAGTGGTATAGATACGAATGTTGATTGTCTTGTTCAACATCAGCAAAAATATTGTTATTAGACAACGATTCATCGGTTTGTACCAAGTGATTACTTTCAATAGACCAACTACCGTCAACAATAGTCCAAATTGATGCATCTATTGTATCCAAATCAAAATTTTCATTGAAAAAGCCCAGTTCACCGTTTCCTGTCCATCTGTTATTTTCGTAATAGATTACATCGTAAAACCTTTCTTTGAAACCTAAAGGTGTATTTGCCTCATCGGTAAATGTTTGACTGTAATCGCCTGTTCTCCAAACATCTGTAGAATCACTTTGTGACCCGGGAACACAATCACAATCACCTCCGTAAGAAGTCCATTTTGCCACCCAACCTCTAAGCTCTGTAGCACCATCCGACTTAAATTTGAATGTCAAAGCATCTCCTGAAGATACAATTGTAAAACTTCCTACATTGCCGGTAATATATTTAAGAAGTGGTGACGCAGTTGTTGGTCCGTCGTAGATAAACAATGTGTCGTAATTTGCTTCTATTTCCGCATAATCAAATGTTATGCTAACCTTAGTAGCATTTTGCGGTTGTATTGTAACTTCATAAAGCAAATTGCTCGAATAATTATTGTTTACGCCACCGTCATCAGTAAAAATTCCGGTACATTCAGTAAGCGTCAGGTTTGTAATAGCTTGTGTTGCAAAATCCAATGTTATGTCAACTGTTGTATCCGTTCCGCAAATTGCCGCAACAGAACATGTATATGTAGTATTAGCAGCCAATCCGGTGAAAGTATAAGCTGTTGTATCCACTACATAATAAGTCCAATTGTTTGCACCTTGTTCGGTAATACCTACGAGGTATGTTTGAGCTGTTCCGTCCCATTCTACCGTACCTGTCATTGATGTGGCAGAAACCAAAGTTAAATTTTGCGGCACGGGGCAATTACCCGGTATCAATTCGACCGTATCTGTCCTTGTGCATCCGTTAGCATCAGAAGTGGTAATAATGTATGTACCTTCTTGCAGGCCAGAGGCACTATTTGTCGTTGACACGGAAGACGACCAGTTGTAAGAATAAGGTGGTGTTCCTCCGATAGTTGAAACAGTTATACTGCCGTCGGAAGATCCGCTTTGAGAAGGATTTTGTACAGAAATAGTATTTTCTATCGGATCAGGTTCACTTACTGTAGATGAACCGATATATGTATTTCCGTTATTATCTGTTACCGTTACGGAATAAGCTCCTGCAGTCAGATTGGTTGCAGTTTGTGTAGTTTGCGGCGGATTAGTACTCCACACATAAGTGTATGGTGCACTTCCTTCCGTAGGATTAACCGTAATACTTCCGTCATTACCACCATTACAAGTAACATCATTAACAACAAATTCAAGCCCCGTAGGCATTTTTTCCCATTTTATGGCATCAAATGCAATTTCGTTATAATCTGTTCCCGTTGAGTCTCCCAAATAAACATAACCGGGTTGTCCCTGAGTAAAATGGTAAGTTCCAAGTGACACCCATTGATCTGAGTATGCCGATTGGTCAATGTGAACAATATTTTCACCATCGTCGCTATGTATATGATACATTGCATTGGTTGCATTAGCATGATTATCGGGTATATATGCCGAAACTTCATATACACCGTCTTCAGGTAAATTAGGTGTCCAAGTTACCCAGCATACATCGGAAGCATCTGCCATCGTTAAAGTGTACCAGGTATGTCCGTTGTATCCGCCGTTATAGTCCCTGAAATACCTCATATGGGATCCGTTCTGTGAATTGTTCATATAAAAACCATGTCCGTAATAATCATTGTCTATTATTGTATCATTATAATTCGGTTCGGAAGTTTCAGCCTTTACTGTCCAGGCTACACCACCGTGACTACCGTCTGCATCAAGATTCTGATAACCATTGTTATATCCCGGCCAATCATAATATGCATCTGTTCCGTAATAATTAAAATATGGTGCTGAATTTTTATTTCCTGCCGGATCATTAAAAATAAGAGTATGTTGCCCAACAACATATCCGCGTGCCAGAATCAAATGTCCGGCACTTGTTAAATATGTACAAATAGGATGAACATACCCGTTGTCAATTTCTGTAGTTGTATTTGTAAAAGTACACGAAGAAGTCCATAACTGATTTGTAACCATTTTGTGATTTTCAATATATTGTCTCATTCTACTGCTTGGTGAATAAGAACCGTCCCACATATATCCATATCCACCCCAAGCATCAGTACCGTAAGCCTCTTCATAAATATCATAATAAATTTCATTAAATCGGTATTTGTCGGCAACATACGAACCGTAAACACTTGTATGAGGGTCAAAACTATAGCCGTGATCAACAACAGTAGGCCACTGAGGTAATCTATTGTAGAATGCAATAGCCATTATTGAAGTAGTAGGTGCACATGAGCCGGAGCCATTATGCCAACTTGGTGTATCATACCTCTGGTGAACATAAGGAACATTGGGAATATGAACTATTGATTTTGAATTATCCTTACCTAAATTGTATGTTTTATAAACTTCTTTTTTGGTTGAATAATCGTAGTAAACCTGAACATTGCTAATTGAATTTCCGTCAAAATCTGCAACATAAATCTTCCTAGTATTGTATGAAGAATAATAAATCTTGCCATCGGCAACAAAAGGTGACATTTCAAAATCGCCGGGTGTATTTGTCAAATTTATTTTCCCGGTACCATCATATTTGGCAATAAACAAATCCGAACCGTAAAAAGTTAGATTGCTGTCAACATTTTGCTGATAAACAAGTTTTTCGGTTGAAAACCATTGCTCTTTACCTCCTCTGCCCAAATCCCAAGTTTGTGCAGTCGTCAAATCATATACAAAAAGTTCTCCCGATGTTGAATTAAATGCAATTTTTTTGCTGTCCGGCGACCATACGGGATAAACATATCCTTTCCCGGTAAATATGTGTTTTTCTCCCGATTCCAAATTGATTATTGCCAATTCATCGTGTGCTGTATTATATGCAACATAATTCCCTTCCGGCGAAATCCTTACATAATTCGCATAATTACCTAAATCATAACTTTTTTTCACACCATGTGCATTTCTAACAATCAAAGTGTTTCCAACGGTAAAAATAATATCACCATTATCCGACATATCAGGTTGTCCGCACAGTTGCACGGAAGGGTGAAGTTTTGTAAAATTACCTGTTACCATATCATACATAACAGGCATTTGTTTAAGCGTAACAGGGTCAATATGCTTGAAAAGTACTTTCCCGTTTTTGAAAGACATATACCTTCCGCAACCCGGAGCTTCCTCAACAGCAGTTAAAAACTTATTTTCATCATTCAGCACATAAATTCGGGAGGCATAATTATCAGTAAACAATAATTTGTTTCCCCATTTGTAAAATGAAGTAAAATATCCGTCAGATTCCAATTTATAAGCATCCACATTTTTATTTTGTGAAAACGCCAAAAAAGTAAAAATAAAAAAAAACAAAAAAAGAGTTATCTTTTTCATACACTAAAATTTTATTAGTAGAAATTATTTACAAAAATAATCCAAAAGAATCGAAAAACTTACTCTTTCAAAATATTATATTTTTTCATTTCAATTTCATTGTAGAAATCTTGCTTACCGACATGTTTAATCATAAAAAATTTTCCAATAACACGAACATAAATATCGTTTTTTAAACCTTTGTGACCTTGAGAATAAACTGAAATATAATCATTCCCATCTCTCAAATGAAATACTGTATATTGCTTTCCGTGTTTTGAAGTTTTTTCTTTATAATTGGAAATTCTTCCTGTAACAGAGACTTCCTTTTGATGATATTTCTCAGATGAAGCTATAAGATCGGCAACAGAAACATTTTCTTGTGCAAAAACAACTACACTACTGAACATCAATAACAGTAAAATAAAACTTCCAGTAAAAATCTTTAATTTTTTCATACGTCCCGTTTTTCAACAAATTTACACAAATTATTTGTTTTGTGACATTTCCATAAGTAATAAATTAGCATAATTAAATTTTTAAAACTATTTTTGTATTGATTGTTTTCACGAGCATCAACACATAAGCACCTTAATAATAATAAGATATGAACAAAACACATTTGGTTGCACCGTCTTTGTTATCGGCAGATTTTCTAAGACTTGCAGAGGAAATAAAAATGGTAAACAAAAGCGAAGCGGATTGGTTTCATTTGGATATAATGGACGGAATGTTTGTACCGAATATTACTTTTGGATTTGATATAATAAAGCAAATAAACAAGCTGGCAAACAAGCCTTTGGATGTACACTTGATGATAGAAAAGCCCGAAAGGTATATTGAAAAGTTTGCAGAAGCGGGTGCAGATTTAATTACAGTTCACTATGAAGCTGCAAACCACCTTCACAGGCTGGTAATGCAAATAAAAGAAACCGGTTCAAAAGCCGGAGTGGCAATAAATCCTCATACACCAGTAACTTGTTTGGAAGAAATTATTCCATATTCCGATATGATTTTGATAATGTCAGTAAACCCCGGGTTCGGCGGACAAAAGTTTATTCAAACTTCTGTGGAAAAGGTTCGAAAACTAAACCTGATGAGAAAAGAAAAAAATCTCTCAATGCTTATAGAAGTGGACGGAGGAGTTAATCTTGACACAGGCAAACAACTAATTGAAGCCGGAGCCAATGTGTTGGTAGCCGGAAGTTTTGTATTCAAAAGCAATAATCCCACTGAAACAATAAAAAAACTTAAATCACTGTGACAAAAAAACTTATTTACATATTATTAATCATTTTGAGTTCGTGTTCAACAGGCAAAAAAACAGTTGACTTTGAAAAAGTAAAAACAGGCAAACAACTTGATTTGGCGTTTGATTATTCTCCGGAAAGGATAACGGATTTGTGGTTGGAAAATGTACAAAGAAACTCACCATACAATTTGAAACAAATTTACGCAGATACAACTTTTACCTATTTCGGCAGATACTTTTTTGACCGCAAAACAAAAAAAAAGAGACCTAAACTTTTCAGAGTGATCACCGATTCTCTTATGGCTCATTTCCCCAACTACACCGATATAAAAGGGTGGGAAATAAGAAAACAATTTTACAAAGAGATAGTTCCGGAGTCTGACAAGAAAAAGTGGAAAAACCTCAAATGCAACACATCATCTTCTTCACAAAAATACTATTACCGCACAATATCACCTTCTGCCGTAGAAATAAAACTTCTATGGACAGTAAGATGCGGTAAATCAGTAATTTTCAACAAAGAATATAATGCTACGTATTTGTTCAAAGAAAAAAAATTCAAAAAGTGAATGTGATTAAAAACATATTGTCTTTCATTCTAATTTTACCCGTAAAATTTTACCAAAAAGCCATTTCGCCACTGTTACCCTCATCTTGTCGCTACTATCCCACTTGCTCAACTTACACGATTGAAGCATTAAAAAAGCATGGACCTGTCAAAGGCTTAATTTTAAGCACAAGGAGAATTTTTTTTTGCAGCCCCTGGGGCGGAAGCGGAAGAGATCCCGTACCTGAACATTTTTTTTGGTCGAAAAAACAAGCCGGAAAAAAAGGTGCCGAAATTACTTATTCAAATTACCTTAACATAAAGCATTATTTGAAACATGTAAAAAATAACGGACTATGAAAAAATATCTGTTTCCGGTTTTATTACTCATAACCATAAATCTTTTTTCACAAGGAGTTGACCCTGTGGTACTTATTTCAGGGAAGGTAGTTAATGAGCGGAATATGGAACCTATTGCTGCTAAGGTTATTTACGAAATTTTGCCGGATGGGAAACTAGCCGGAATAGCCCGTTCAAATCCATTAAATGGAGAATATAAAATAATCCTTCCACGCGGTAAAAAATACGGATATTACGCTATTGCCGAAGGTTATTACAGCATACCCAGGCACCTTGATGTAACAAAGCTGGACAAATACGAAGAAATAGACGAGCAAAACCTTTTTATGGCTCCCGTAAAAAAAGACCAAGTAATCATTTTGAACAATGTTTTTTTCAAAGGCAGAACAGCGGAGATGCTTCCTGATTCTTACCCTGAATTAGAAAGATTTATTAAGTTTTTGAAAGAAAACAAAAAAGTTCACATTCTTATTACAGGACATACCGACAATCGCGGTGACCCGAAAAAATTGCTCGAACTGTCCACACAAAGAGCACAAGTTGTAGCCGATTATCTGATAAAACACGGAATCAAAGAAAAAAGAATACAAGTAAAAGGATACGGCAGCACCAGACCTATTGCTTTCAACAAAGATAAAGAAGGACGCAAGCGAAACAACCGTATTGAAGTTATAATAACAAGCACGGGCAAAAAAGATAAATCGTGAAATAATTTAATTAACAAATAAGGAAATAATTATTTTGGCATTTAAGCATATAACAATATCACCCACCTTAATCCTCCCTCAAGGGAGGAAATTCTCCCCTTGAGGGGAGATACAGAGGGGTGACAAAAACATAAAATCAACAAACAGATGAAAAAAAACATTATAATACTGATACTCACAATCTTATCAACAAACATTTTTTCTCAATCGAAAATTTTGCCTTCCACTGTGATTGTAAAATTTAACGGCAATCTAAAACAATCGCCACAAGATTTTCTTTCTAAAAAAATAAAAGACATAAAATCAGTCTCACAGGCGTTTCCAAACATAAAACCTCCAAAAAAAAAATATGACAAATTCGGACACAAACTTGTTGATTTGTCAAAGATTTACAGAATAGAGTTGAAAAGCACGGGCAATGAAATAAAAGTTGCAAATAAACTTTCTTCACTACCCGAAATTGAATATGCCGAACCTTATTATTTACCCGAACCGCTTTACACACCCAACGACCCGAAAGTACCATCACAATACAATCTCACCAAACTTTTCGCGTTTGATGCTTGGGATATTTTCAAAGGTAACGATCATATTACAGTAGGAATAGCTGATATGGGCATAGACCTTGCACACGAAGACTTACAGAACAAAATTGCATACAACTACAACGACCCCATTGACGGTATTGACAACGACAATGACGGATATACTGACAACTTTTACGGATGGGACTTGGGAGATAATGATAACAATCCACAATGGAATGAAGAAGGCACTACTGGCGAATTGCAGCATGGTGTTTGGGTTTCCGGTATAGGATTTGCCGAAACAGATAATAACATTGGTATAGCGGGATTAGGATTTAATGTGAAATTTTTGCCCGTAAAAATCAGTAATTCAAACGGCACGCTTAACAGGTCTTACGAAGGAATAATTTATGCGGCACAACACGGTTGCAAAATTGTAAATTGCTCTTGGGGAAGCACTTATTATTCGCAGTATGCACAAGACATTATAAATTATGTAACCTATAACCTTGGAGTACTGGTAGTAGCTGCAGCAGGCAATTACAATAATGCCGTACCTTTTTACCCTGCATCTTATGATAATGTGATAAGCGTTGCAGGAACAAATCCCAACAACGAAAAATGGGCAGGCTCAAGCTACAGCATATTTGTTGACTTGTGTGCACCGGGAGACAATGTTATGACTACTTGGGCGGATAACAATTACAGTGGCGCTTGGGGAACTTCTTTTGCTGCACCGCAAGTTGCAGCCGCTGCCGCACTCGTTGACGAATATTATGGCGACACCCTTAACCCGTGGCAAATTACAGCAATCCTAAAAAACACCGCTTACAACATTGATACAATCGGCAACAATTACCTCTATGCAGGTCAACTCGGCAAAGGATTGGTAAATCTGCCCGCAGCATATACACAACCGTTCAAACCTGCAGTTTTTGCCGAAAACATTAAAATCAAAAGTTCAAACTCTGACACATCAGTTTTTTCAACCGGTGACACAATGTTAATCTCATTAGATATCACAAACTTCCTTGTTCCAACGTCAAACCTTTATTTAAAAATCAATTCTGATAATCAATATATAAATTTCATTTCAGATTCGCTATATATTGGTGCTCTTAATCAATACCAACAAATACAAACCGGATATCAATTCAAGGCAATAGTGGAAGAAAACTGTCCTTATGAAAGTATTGCAGACATAAAATTCACTTTTATTGATACGGCAAAAGATTACGAAGAACACTATTACAAAAGAGTTATACTTTCTCCTTCTTATTTAAATATTCAGCCGAATAATATTGCCACTACCGTAACAGCTTACGGCAGAACAGGCTTCAACAGTTTTTCACCTCTTCAAGGAATTGGCTTTTTGTATAAAAATTACGAAGAATCATTATTTTACGAAAGCGGATACATAATTGGCACAAGGCAAAAAATATGCGATGCCGTAAGGGGTCAAAATGATTTTTACGCATTGCAAAAAGCTGACAGCATACCC
>JALTDM010000321.1 GCA_027074135.1 Bacteroidales bacterium | reverse complement strand
TTTGCCAGACAATTGGCAATGTGGATAATGCTGCTTGTAATGCCTTCGCCTGGAGGCAGCGGATTTGCAGAAGCCATTTTTTCAGACTTTTTGCGAGATTTCATTCCGCTTGGGTTCGTTACAATTTTGGCATTTGCTTGGCGGCTGGTTACTTATTACCCTTATTTGATAATGGGTGCAATAATCTTTCCGCCATGGATAAACAATAAATTCGGTAAGACAAAGAAGAACTATGAATCAAAAAAATAAGAGTAAATTTAGCACAATTGGTGCGGTATTGAATACAATTATCACCCACCATAATCCTCCCACAAGGGAGGAAACTTAACTTCTCCCCTTGAGGGGATATACAAAGGGGTAACAAAATAAAAAAACAAATGCACATAGAATTTAAAACATACACGGCAGAAGAGTTTGAAACCAAGGCTTTGAGAGTTTTCAGATACCAGGCAGAGAATAACAATGTTTATAATCAATACATAAAACTGCTTGGTATTGATATAAAGTCGGTAACAACAATAAAACAAATTCCTTTCTTACCGATAAGTTTTTTTAAATACCACAAGATAATTACAGGCTTATCAGATTACGAAAAAGTTTTTTTAAGCAGCGGTACTACTCAAAAGGTCAGAAGCAAACACTTTGTAAAAGACATAAACCTTTACATAAGAAGTTTTACGCAAGGATTCAAGCATTTTTTCGGAGGCATAAGCAATTATTGTTTGCTTGCACTTTTGCCATCGTATATAGAGCAAGGCAATTCATCGCTTGTATTTATGATTGAACATTTGATAAAACTTACAGGTTGCCCCTACAGCGGATTTTACTTATATGATTTTGAAAAATTGAAAGAAAGTATATTGAAGGCTACAGAACTAGGCAAAAAGGTTATCCTTTTCGGTGTAAGTTACGCACTTATCGACTTTTCGGAATATGCCCGTTTCGGCAGAATGGAAAACTTGCTGCTATTTGAAACAGGAGGGATGAAAGGCAGACGCAAAGAAATACCCAAAGACGAATTGCATAAATTACTTGCAACAAATTTTGGAGTAGAAAAGATTTATTCAGAATACGGTATGACCGAATTACTCTCGCAAGCATATTCTACCGGCGAACAACTTTTTAAACCGGTACCGTGGATGAAAATACTGATACGCGACCGTTACGACCCGTTTTCGTTCTTACCTGTAGGCAGGACCGGTGGAATAAACATTATTGATCTGGCCAACATCCACAGTTGCTCATTTATTGAAACAGAAGATTTGGGCAAGTTGCATCCGGACGGAAGTTTTGAAATACTCGGACGCTTTGATACCGCAGATATTCGCGGGTGTAATTTGATGGTTGGTGAGTAAAGATTTCTTATTTTTGCAAAAAAACAACGGCTATGAAAACACTACTCATAAAAAATATAAAATCGCTTTTGCAAGTTCGCGATGCAAACATCAACAAAGTAGCAGGCAAAGAAATGTCTGTGTTGCCTAAAATTGACAATGCTTACCTGCTCATTGAAAACGGATTGATTAAAGATTACGGCACAATGGATAATTGCCCCGAGACTGCCGATGAAATAATTGACGCAACTGGCAAGTTTGTCTTTCCAGCATTTGTTGATTCGCATACACACATAGTTTACGCAGGTAGCCGCGAAATAGAGTACATTCTCAAAGTAAAAGGCTTATCTTACGAAGAAATAGCCAAAAGAGGCGGTGGTATCTTAAATTCCGCAAAACTGTTACACGAGACTTCCGAAGAAAGCCTTTACGAACAATCTTTACCCCGCGTTTACGAAATAATTAAGCAAGGTACAGGTGCCGTAGAAATAAAAAGCGGTTACGGTCTGAATACCCAAGACGAACTGAAAATGCTCAGAGTAATAAAACGCATCAAAGAAACTGTTCCAATTGATATAAAAGCAACATTTCTCGGTGCTCACGCTTTCCCTGCCGAATACAAACAAAATCCTGACAAGTATGTGGATATTATTATAAATGAGATGATTCCGCAAGTTGCAGAAGAAAAACTTGCTGAATTTATAGATGTATTTTGCGACAGAGGATTTTTCACGATTGAGCAAACCGAAAGGATATTAGAAGCCGGCACACGCTACGGTCTTATTCCTAAAATACACGCCAACGAATTAGATTACTCGGGAGGGATACAAGCAGGCGTAAAATATAATGCCCTGTCGGTTGACCATTTGGAATACACCGGAGAGACAGAAATGGAAGCACTAAAAAACAGCCGTACAATGCCTACAGTATTACCCGGAGCATCATTTTTCCTGAACCTTGTATATGCACCCGCACGAAAAATGATAGATTACGGACTGCCGGTTGCAATTGCATCCGATTACAATCCCGGCTCATCTCCCTCGGGAAATATGAAATTTATGATGTCGCTGGCACTTATAAATATGAAACTCCTGCCTGAAGAAATTTTTAATGCAGTTACAATAAACACTGCTTATGCCCTTAACTCGTCCGATAAATACGGCAGCATAACAAAAGGCAAATACGGTAATGTTGTGATTACCAAAGAAATACCGACTTACGAATTTTTCTTGTACGCTTACGGCAGCGACCTTATCGATACGGTGATAATAAAAGGGGAGAAATTAGTCAACAGTTAGTTAAATGTTCTAATGTCAAAATGTGTTAATTTGCTCCGTTACAGCACAATTGTACCGTGTGGTTATAAAATATCTGCAATTGAATCGCTGTAAGGTTCACACTACACAAAAGATTAGTGCAGTAACATATTGTAGGTAAACTCATATATAAAATTAATAAACAAAAAAATAAAAGTTTTCAAACAAAAAAGCCCCTAATCACATTATAGATTAGAGGCTGAATAATAAACACTTACACTAAAAAAATTATTCCAAATAACTTTCTATTGCATTATCGTAAATTTCTTTCAAATCTTTTATGTGTCCGAAAGAAATATCATCTATCCTTACATCGCCTTTGGTGACATGTCCCAAAAGCATAAAAGGTACATCTTTTTCTTTTAATTTGCCGACAAACACTTCATTGTCCTTTTCACTTACTGAGACCACTACCCTGCCTTGAGCTTCACCAAACAAGAAAGCATCTTTTCTGATTTCTCCGGAGGTGGTAATATCAAAACCTAATGCGTTTTTAAATCCTGCTTCAACCAAAGCAACCCATACGCCGCCTTCAGAAACATCATGTGCAGACTGAACCAACCTATCTTTAATAAGCTCATACAAAGCATTTTGCATTTTATATTCTTCGTCCAAATCAAAATATGGAGCGGGCGAATATTCTACGCCTACTACGTTCCTCAAATATTCCGATTGGTTAATATCTTCCACTTGCTTTCCTATCAAATATATAAGGTCTCCTTTATTTTTAAAATCAATGGACATTTGGTATTTTTTGTCTTCCATAATTCCCAACATACCAATAACGGGAGTCGGCTTAATAGGTGTTGCTTTACCATCTTTTTCGGTTTGATTGTAAAAACTTACATTACCTCCGGTTACAGGTGTTTCAAATTTTTCGCAAGCAGCTTTCATTCCCTTAATTGCACCTACAAATTGCCAATACACTTCGGGATTGTAAGGGTCACCAAAATTCAAACAGTTAGATATAGCTATCGGCTTTGCACCGGAACAAACTATATTTCTGGCAGCTTCGGCTACAGCTATTTGAGTTCCTTTTTCGGGATCGGCAAACACATAATTTGAATTGCAATCTACCGAGGAAGCAAGTGCTTTATGAGTTCCTTTAAGGTTTATTATTCCCGCATCGGCAGGTGAGTTGGTAGCCATATTTATTGTCCCAACCATTGTATCGTATTGTTCATAAACAAACTTTTTGGAAGCAATTGTTGGAGACGCAAGCAGTTTTTTGGCAACTTCAAGGTAATTATCCAGTTCCGGGACGGAGTTTATATCAAACTTTTCTATTTCTTTCAAATATTCCGGTTCTTTGTATTCCCTGTCGTATTGCGGTGCTCCGCCTCCCAAAACCAAAGCCGAAGCAGGTACTTCCGCAACCAATTCACCGTGCATATAAAACTTAAGAATATCACCTTCAATCACTTCTCCGATTTGAGTACATTGCAAATCCCACTTGTCAAAAATTTTCTTAACAACATCTTCTTTCCCCTTCTTGGCAACCAAAAGCATTCTTTCTTGCGACTCGGAAAGCAATATTTCAAACGGTTTCATATCTTGCTGACGCAGTGGCACTTTATCCAAATGGATTTCCATACCGTAACCGCCTTTTTCCGACATTTCGCTGGTGCTGCAAATTATTCCCGCTGCCCCCATATCTTGCATACCTACTACTGCATCGGTTTCGGCAAGCTCCATTGTAGCTTCAAGCAACAATTTTTCTTGGAAAGGATCGCCGACCTGAACAGCAGGCAAGTCTTCCATTGAGTTTTCGTCTAGATTGGCAGATGCAAATGTAGCTCCGTGTATTCCGTCTTTTCCTGTACGCGAACCAACTATAAATACAGGATTACCAACACCTTCGGCAATAGCACGTATTACTTTGTCCTTTTCAACAATGCCTATGCTCATTGCATTTACAAGCGGGTTTTCATTGTATGTAGGGTCAAAATATACTTCTCCACCGACTACAGGCACTCCGAAAGCATTCCCGTAATCTCCAATACCTTTCACCACTCCTTTAAGTAGCCATTGAGTCTTTTTGAGTTTCAAATCACCGAAACGCAGTGAGTTAAGTTGTGCCACAGGTCTGGCACCCATTGTAAAAATATCCCTGTTGATACCTCCAACACCTGTTGCCGCTCCTTGATAAGGCTCTATAGCAGACGGATGATTGTGTGACTCTATTTTGAAAGCACAAGCCAAATTACCTCCTAAATCCACCAAGCCGGCATTTTCTTCTCCTGCCTCGGCAAGCAAATGTTTACCCTTGCGGGGAAGTTTTTTAAGCCATTTTATGGAATTTTTATATGAAGCGTGTTCGGACCACATTACCGAAAAAATGCTAAGCTCGGTATAATTAGGTTCCCTCCCTAAAATTTCTACTATTTTATGGTATTCTTCTTCAAGAAGCCCTAAACCTTTGGCTATCTCAATATTGCTAATGTTTGACATAAAAGATTTGTTTAATTTTTACACAAAAGTAAGGAAAATTTCAGTCGGTCAAACTCAAAATATAAATCAATAAATAACTGTTGCCACTATGGTGCGTCTTTTACGGTAGTTTCGAAACTCATACAAATAAATCCCCTGCCAGATTCCGAGATTCAACCTCCCACCAGTAACAGGAATTGTAACTGAACTGCCGAACATTGACGACTTAATGTGGGAAGACATATCATCGGGACCTTCGTCGGTATGGGTAAATCCGCTCCACCCGTCAGGTACCAAACTGCTCATAAAGTTTTCCATATCGTACCTGACAGAAGGATCGGCGTTTTCATTCAAAGTAAAAGCAGCAGAAGTATGTTTAACAAACAAATGCAGTAAGCCTGCTTCCGGCAAAATATCTTTTACGGCTTCTTCCACAATCCGTGTTATCAAGTGCATGCCCCTGTTGAAAGCGGGCAAAGTAAATTCAACTTGCTTTACCATGTCTTAAAATCTTTTACCAAGAACAAAACCTATTCCCGAATAATCTGCAATAGTGTAATTTGCTTGAATATACCAAGTTCCAAGATTTACATTTGTACCAACTACAAATTTTGTTCTGTTGTATGTAACTTCGGAATCTTTCATCGGATCTTTCACATTATCCACCGTTAAAGCCATAGTTCCGGTCGGGTCTTTTTTATACACGGGATAAGTACCGAGAACATTTATTAACGAACGCCCCCAAGTATATCCGGCACCTGCGTAAAATGACAATTTCTCGGACAAGTGATATGAAGCATAAAGGCTTGCAAACATATTCAGATAATTCAGCTTAATGTATTGGTCGTCATAATCATTTTTATCAAAATTGACCAGACTTGCATCAGGCTCTATATGCAAATGTGCAGAGGCTCTGATAGAATTAAATCCTGCTATGGCACTCAAAGAATACGGCTTATCTTTCAGAAACGGCAAGAGGTTTTGCTGCCAAGCCAATCCGAAAAGCAACAAATTCATATCTGAACCCAACATAGGTGTAGCAGGAACAAGATTCACCGACAAATAGCCGAAACCAAAATTATATCCTGCCTGCAAATACGGTATAGGCATAATATGATGACCACTTCCCGGCGGCGAATTAAAGTGGAATAACGGCTTCCAAGTAATAGTCCAATTGGGAAATGTTCCCGCGGTATCCAAAGTGCTGTCTTTTGACACAAATACCACACTGCCGATTGTATCTCCAAACACGGTTTGAGCATACATTCCGCTATCCACTTTTATTTTCTCAAATTCCATTGTATCAACCCTGAATTTGCGGTCGGATTCGGGAATAATAATATTTGAAAACCGTAAAGAAATTGAAAACCTTTTTTTATCGTCGCCATAAAGTTTTATATTGTTGTATTCAGTGTTATTTATTCCCGAAATAATTGCCTTGTTTACAGGTCTCACATAATACTCTACCAATTTAACACCGTCATTTACACCACCTTGAAAAAACGAACCGGTGTAAACCATTTCTTGTGCAAATGAAACCAAAGTAAACAAAGAAAAAACTGCAAAAATTATTTTTTTCATAGTATTAAAAGATTATAAAAAAGTTGACTATTCATTAAAATTTTTCCAACCCATTGATTTTAATTTTATAGGCATACCTTGGTTGTTTATCAGATTGTAGCCTTCGCTTTCATTTGTAATGTGGCCTATTACGGTAATTCCTTCCACATCTTTGATTTTATCGTAATCATTCATATTTATTGTGAAAAGCAACTCGTAATCTTCACCACCGTTCAATGCTGCTGTAAGCGAATGAATATTCAATTCACCGGCAACATTTTCGGTTTCTTTGTTCACAGGTATTTTATCTTCGTAAACCCTGCATCCTACTTTGGATTGTGTACATATATGCAAAAGTTCGGAAGACAGTCCATCAGAAATATCAATCATAGCGGTAGGCTGCACTCCTAATTCATTTAATTTTTCCACAACATCTTTTCTTGCTTCGGGTTTCAATTGGCGACCGACCACATAAGTATAATCATCCAGCTTAGGTTGTGCTCCCAGATTTTCTTTAAAAACCCTTTTTTCCCTCTCCAAAATTTGCACTCCGAGATATGCTCCTCCCAAATCACCCGATACACAAATCAAGTTGTTTTCCTTTGCTCCATTACGATAAGTAACTTTATCAAAAGGAGCCCTGCCTATTGCTGTAACACTAATCATCAAACCCGTAAGCGATGATGTTGTGTCTCCACCAACCAAATCTACCCCATAAAGTTTACACGCAAGCTTTATTCCGTCATACAATTGATTGACCGCTTCTACAGAGAATTTAGACGATAGGGCTATACCCACAGTTATCTGCTCGGGTATGGCATTCATTGCATACACATCCGACAGATTTACAACAACAGATTTATATCCCAAATGCTTAAGCGGAGTGTACATCAAGTCAAAATGAATACCTTCCACCAGCAAGTCGTTGGTAACAACCATTGCATCATTACCGGCCGCTATTACGGCAGCATCATCACCAATACCTTTTATCGTGGAAACATTTGTTAGCTCCACATCTCCTGTCAGTTCCTTAATCAACTCAAACTCACCAAGTTCACTCAATTCTGTCGGCATAATCTACTTCATTAAAAATTTAAAATTGTAAATATTTTTCAATGCAATACCTGTTCCTTTAGCTACTGCGTGCAACGGGTCTTCGCTTACCTTAAAAAGTATTTCAAACCTGTCGGTAAGCCTTTTTGCCAATCCTCTTAATAAAGCACCACCACCCGTTAGATAAATACCATTGCGGTAAATATCGGAATAAAGCTCGGGCGGAGTTTCTTCCAAAACCTGCAAAATTGCAGTTTCAAGTTTCTTAATTGACTTGTCGAGTGCACGTGCTATCTCTTTGTAGTTCACAGGTATTTCAAGCGGATAAGCAGTTGTTTGGTGCGGACCCTTAACCACATAGTCTTCAGGCGGTTCGTCCAACTCAACCATTGCACTTCCTACATTTATTTTAATTTCTTCTGCAGTCTTTTCACCTATTTTAATATTGTGGGTGTAACGCATATATTCCAAAATATCCCCGTTAAATTCATCACCGGCAATCCTTACCGATTTGTTACAAACAATACCACCAAGCGATATAACGGCAATTTCCGTAGTTCCACCACCGATATCCACAATCATATTCCCTTCGGGTGCTTCCACATCCAAACCGATACCTATTGCCGCCGCCATAGGCTCATAAATCATATACACTTCCCTCGCTCCTGCTTGTTCCGATGAATCACGCACAGCCCTGATTTCCACTTCGGTACTGCCCGACGGTATGCAAACAACCATCCTCAACGACGGGCTAAACCAACCGCGCCTGTTGTTTATCATTCTAAGCATTCCGCGCAGCATAAGTTCCGCTGCATTAAAGTCAGCAATAACACCGTCACGCAACGGACGAATAGTTTCAATATTTTTATGTGTTTTACCATACATCTGTTGTGCCTTACGACCTATTGCCACAGGCTGGCTTGTTGTTTTATCAATAGCGATAATAGAAGGTTCGTCAAGGACAATCTTATCGTCCTGAATAATAATTGTATTGGCCGTTCCGAGGTCTATTGCCACATCAGATGTAAAAAATGAAAAAAGTCCCATATGTTTTATCTGTTTTTTTAATGTTTAAAATGTCTTATTCCTGTGAACACCATTGCAATATCGTGTTCGTCACAAAAATCAATTGATTCTTTATCACGAATAGACCCACCCGGCTGAATTACCGCCGTAATGCCTTCCGAATGAGCTATTTCCACACTGTCCTTGAAAGGAAAAAATGCGTCCGAAGCCAGAACAGCACCTTTTAAGTCAAACCTGAATGTTTTGGCTTTGGCAATTGCTTGCTTAAGCGCATCAACACGCGAAGTTTGTCCTGTTCCGCTGCCAATCAATTGTTTGTCTTTTACCAAAACGATTGCATTTGATTTGGTGTGTTTTACGATTTTATTAGCAAAAAGTAAGTCTTCCGTTTCCTTTTCGGTTGGCTTCCTGTTGGTTACAGACTTTAAATCCGCCGATGTTTCGGTTTTGTTGTCTCTTTCTTGAAAAAGTACTCCGTTTAGTGCCGTTCGGAAAACAAACTGCGGCAATTCATATTTATTTTGAACAAGTATTATTCTGTTTTTCTTTTGCTTAAGAATTTCAAGAGCCTTGTCTGTGTATGAAGGTGCAATTACCACTTCAAAAAAGATTTTATTCATTTCTTCGGCAACATCTTCCGTAACTTGCCTGTTTGTAATGATAATGCCTCCAAAAGCAGATAAAGGATCTCCTGCAAGTGCATCTACCCATGCTTGTTTAAGATTCTCACGGGTTGCCAATCCGCAAGCGTTATTGTGTTTAAGAATGGCTATTGTAGGCTCTTCCATAAAGTCAAGAATAAGCCCTACTGCAGCATCTATGTCCAAAATGTTGTTGTAAGAAATTTCTTTGCCGTGCAGTTGGGTAAACATCTCTTTGAAATTGCCCCAAAATACACCTTTTTGATGAGGATTTTCGCCGTAACGCAGACTTTTACTTTCAGTAATGCTTTGTTTAAAAGCACCGAACGGATTATTATTGAAGTAGTTATAAATTTGAGTATCATAATGTGACGAAACATTGAAGGCTTCAATGGCAAATTTTCTTCTTATGTCTTTATCGGTGTAACCTTCATGTTTTTCGAGAATTTTTATCACTTCATCGTATTGATTTTTATGACTAACTATCCAAGTGTGGTAAAAATTCTTTGCCGCAGCACGAATCAAAGATATACCGCCAATATCAATTTTTTCAATTATGTCTTTTTCGGAAGCACCCGATGCCACAGTTTCTTCAAAGGGATACAAATCAACAATAATCAAATCAATAAGCGGAATGGCATATTCCTGCAAATCTTTTTCATCCGCTTCATTATCACGCCTTGCCAAAATACCACCGAATACCTTTGGGTGCAATGTCTTTACCCTGCCGCCAAGTATTGACGGATAGCTTGTTACTTCCTCAATTTCGGTAATGGATATCATTCTTTCTTTCAAATATTTGGCCGTACCTCCGGTAGAATAAATTTTTATGCCGTACTTAACAAGCAATGTCGCTATTTTGTCAATTCCCTGCTTATTGTAAACGGAAATTAAAGCGGAATTTATTTTTTCCATTATTTATTGCGTTAAAATTTAATTATGCAAATTTACATTATTATCACCGATAAATTAAAAAATGAAATGATTTTGTTTTAAGAAAATAATCAAGAAATTTGCTATCTATGTAACAATCTGTTTAATAATATTTTTAGTAATAGTGAATAATGAATTTTGGTCTAATAATTTCTTGTCATTATGAGCTACTAAAAGTTGCGTAATAATCTTATTCACTCCCCCACCGTCATACTGAGCCACGAAGTGGCATGAGTATCTCATAAATTAAGCAGATTGCCACGCTCACGCTGTTAGCTCACAATGTCAGAGACGTTTTGTGACAGATTGCCACGTCGCTTCGCTCCTCGCGATGACGAATAAAGAAAACCACCTGATAATTAACAAATTAAAAAAATTAAAACTTTTCCTCTAGCACCTTCATCCCTTTTGTAGCTTTCTCAGAAATAACCTCTGTATTTTTCCGGTAAACTTTGGCAGGATTGGGGTCAATGTAATATACAGGCACGTTGTAGCCGGCATAATCAATCAAACTTGCAGCGGGATAAACCTTTAACGAAGTACCAACAATGACAAAAATATCAGCTTGCTTAACTATCCCCACGGCTTTCTGCAGCGTAGGCACAGGTTCACCAAACCAGACAACATGCGGTCGCAATTGACAACCCTTTTCATCAGTATCACCCAATTTGAGTTCCCAACCTTTTATATCGTAAATTTTACTTTCGTCGCAAGTGCTTCTTGCTTTTCTCAATTCCCCGTGAAGATGCAAAACATCAGTACTCTCTGCCCGCTCGTGCAAATCATCTACATTTTGCGTAATAACAGTAACATCGTATTTATCTTCCATACGGGCAATTATTTTATGTGCTTCATTCGGCTCTACTTCAAGCAATTGCTTGCGCCTCCAATTATAAAAATCCAACACAAGTTGCGGGTTAGTTTCCCAAGCTTCAGGTGTAGCAACTTCATACACATTGTACTTTTGCCATATTCCGCCCATATCTCTGAAAGTAAGCAAACCACTTTCGGCACTTATGCCTGAACCTGTGAGAAAGACAAGTTTTTGCTTCATACGTCAAGGTTTTGCCTGTAATATTTTTCCCATTCCCAAGCTGTTTTCAAGGATTCTTCCAAGCTCCTTTTTGCTTTCCAACCGAGCACTTTGTTTGCTTTAGTAGGATCTGCCCATATCTTTTCCACATCCCCCGGTCTTCTATCCGTAATCACATAATTCAACTTAACTCCTGTCGCCTTTTCAAAAGCATTAATCACTTCAAGCACACTCCCACCCTGCCCTGTTCCAAGATTGAAAACTTCAAAATTACTTTCATTTTCACCTATAAACAATCTCTCCAATGCAACTATGTGAGCCTCAACCAGATCCATTATATCAATATAATCTCTGATTGGTGTACCGTCAGGTGTATTGTAGTCACTGCCGAAAACTCTTAATTGCTTCCTGATACCATAAGCAGTTTGAGTAATAAACGGCACTAGATTATTTGGTACGCCAAGAGGCAACTCACCAATAAGTGCAGTTGGATGAGCACCAATTGGATTAAAATATCTTAAAGAAATAACATTAAAACTCTTTTCAGCATTTGTCAAGTCTGTCAAAATATCTTCTGCTACCTTTTTAGTATTACCATAAGGTGACTCAGCTTTAACCACAGGACTTTCTTCGGTAACAGGTAACTCTTCCGGCTCACCATAAACAGTACAAGACGATGAAAAAATGAAATTTTTCACACCGTAATTTAATGACGCTTTTAATGTATTTATCAGTGAAAAAAGGTTGTTTTCATAATACATCAAAGGCTTTTCCATACTTTCACCTACAGCCTTGTATGCAGCAAAATGAATAACTGCCTTTATGTCATTTTCTTTCATTATTTTTTCCGGCACAGCAGGATCTTTCAAATCTTCAAAATAAACTTTAGGCTTTTTACCTGTAATCTTTTCTATTCCGGATAAAATTTCTTTCCTTGAATTTGACAAATTGTCAACAATTACTACATCATAACCTTTCTCCAGCAATAGTGTTGCAGCATGAGAACCAATATATCCCAATCCTCCTGAAACCAAGACATTTCCATTCATTAGCATAAAATTTTTCCAAAAATAAAGAAAATAACAGTAAAACAATTACAACAATGAATAAAAATAGATTAAATTTGGCACAAGTTTTGAACATATGTTCATAAAAATTAAAAAAATGGCAAGGCCAAGAAGACATAAGACATTACGGCATATTCCTGTAATGAAAGGTTACAAACCTTTCGGAATAAGATATATTGACAGTGAAAAAATTTATATTCTGCCGGAAGAATACGAGGCTATGAAACTTATTGACTATGACGGACTAACGCAAGAAGAAGCAGCATTAATGATGAATGTTTCCAGGCCTACAATTACAAGAATTTATCAAAGTTACAGGAAAAAAATTGCTGAAGCATTTGTCGAAACAAAATCAATACTGTTTGAAACGGAAAATGATTATTCTACACTTGTAGATGAATATTATTGCGAAAATTGTAAAAGTTTTTTTGATGTTCCGCATAATACAGAAGTTAAACATTGTATTTATTGCGGTTCAGAAAATGTTAAACCAATAAAATCAATAGATATGAAAACAATAAATTTTGAACCGGGATTTGGCGGCGGCCGAGGTAGAGGAAGAGGCTTTGGCCGCGGCAGAGGTTATGGTAACGGTCATGGTCATCATAGACATCACGATGATGACGACCATATGCACTTAGGACCTACAGGTTATTGCATTTGTGTAAAATGCGGTGCCAGATACGAACACATTCCAGGCATACCTTGTACAGAACGCAGATGTGAAAAATGTGGTGCGGCTCTTGTTCGGGAAGGTTCAGAACATCACAGGCTAATTTTAGAAAAATTAAAAAAGAAAGAACAAAAAAATAATGATGATGAATAACACAAAAAGGATTATAGTGTTTCCTTCAAACGGAACAATCTTAAGCGGTCATTTTGGCAGGGCTACACATTTTGTGGCATATCATGTAGAAAATGGGAAAATCGTAAATAGGGAAATTCACGATGCACCCGAACACGAACAAGGAACATTCCCAAACTTCATTGTTTACCTTGGTGCAACCGATGTTATTGCTGGAGGAATGGGTCCTTCAGCAATTAACTACTTAAACGAAGCCGGAGTTAATGTTTACCTTGGAGCCAAAGAGATTGATGTGTCGTCACTTATAGAAGATTTCCTTAACGGAACACTGAAATTAAGCGAAAACCTTTGCAACCATGGAGAAGAAGACCACGACCATCATCACCACCATTAAACATTTGAGGCTGTCTGAAAATCAGGCAGCCTCTTTTTTTATTGCAGAAGAAAGCCAAAGCAAAACAAAGGTAATCAATCCGTTAACTATAAGCAATTCAAAACTCACCTTATATCCGGGTATAGCTTTTCCGACATACAATCCAATAAAATAGGTAAGCACAGGCGAAATAATAGCAATTATAGGGACAAGTTTATCTTTTAATTTCAATTTTGTAAATAAACCTACAGAATATAACCCTAATAAAGGTCCGTAAGTATATCCTGCTATTTTAAACAAACTACTGATTACGCTTTCATCTTTAATTGAAGCAAAAAACAATACAATAAAAATTATAACTGCAGAGATAAGTAAATGTGAAAAAATTCGCACTTTTTTTAATCCAACTTCATCATATTTTTTGTCAGCTTCTAGTATATCAATTGTAAACGATGTTGTAAGTGCCGTTATAGCTGAATCTGCACTTGAAAATGCTGCAGCAACCAAACCTACTATAAAAAGTACCAACAAAACAGGACTACCATCTTGCATCAATACGGCGGGATACAAATTATCAGAATCCGAAACACTTATACCATTACCTAGCGCATAAACAACAAGTAAAGCCCCAAGAAGCAAAAAAATAAAATTTACTACCACTAAACTACCTGAAAGCAAATACATATTTTGCTTTGCCTCTTTCAAATTCTTACAACTCAAATTCTTTTGCATCATATCTTGATCAAGTCCGGTCATCACGATAGTAATAAAAGCCCCGCTTATAAATTGTTTCCAAAAATATTTACCGTCTTTCCAATTGTCAAAGAAGAACATTTTTGAATACCCGCTTTTTTCAATCATTTGAGAGAAATCATGAAAACTCCATCCTGCATCTTTTAGTAATATGTAAAAGGTTCCAACAACTGCCGCCAGCATAAAAGTTGTTTGCAAAGTATCTGTCCACACTATCGTTTTTATTCCTCCGCGGTAGGTATAAATCCAAATTAGCAAAATTGTAACTGTAATAGTTACCCAAAATGGCACACCCAAATCGTTCAATGCAATGAATTGCAACACATTGGCAACTACAAAAAGCCTTAGTGATGCACCTATCAACCTGGAAATCAAAAAATAAACTGAACCTGTCTTTTGACTCACCCTACCAAACCGCTTTTCAAGGTATGTGTATATAGAAGTCAAATTCAACTTGTAATACACAGGCAGCAAAACATTGGCAATCGTAAAATATCCGAGAACATAACCCAACACCATTTGCATATAAGCAAAACTGTTGGTCATAACCCAACCCGGTACTGAAATAAAAGTAATACCCGACAAAGAAGCACCAATCATTCCGTAGGAAACAAGTACCCACGAAGATTTACGGCTTCCGATAAAAAAATCACTGTTTGTAGCCTTACGGGAAGTAAAATATGATACTGTCACCAAAAAAACAAAATAAAGCAATACAATCAATAAGATTAGCCAAGGTGACATTAAAATCTGATTTTACACGCCAAAAAACATTTCCGCTTCTTTTATCTTTTCAAAAAAGTAATCCACTTCATCCTTTGCATTGTACATTGCAATGGACAACCTTGCTGTTCCCGGAATACCAAAAAAATCCATAGTTGGCTGAGCACAATGATTACCTGTCCTAATGGCAATACCCCATTTATCCAAAAAAAATCCCAGATCCCCGTTAGGTATTAATTTGTGAACAAATGACAAAACCGAAATTTTACCTGTTTCAGGTCCAATAATTCTCAAATTACTGTTTTCTTCTGCTTTTTGCAATGCATATTCATATAGAGATTTTTCATAAGAAGCTATTTCCTCAATTCCAATATCATTTACAAAATCTAAAGCAACACCCAAGCCTATTGCCCCCACATAATTCGGAGTTCCCGCTTCAAATTTGAATGGTAACTTATTATATGTTGTCTTCTCCATTGTAACCTTATCAATCATTTCGCCACCACCCATAAACGGAGGGAACTTCTCTAACCACTCTTTTTTACCATACAGAACACCTATTCCTGTTGGCCCGTAAATCTTGTGCCCTGAAAATACTAAAAAATCACAATCTAGATACTGCACATCAACTTTCAAATGCTGAATACTCTGCGCCGCATCGATAAGCACAGGAACATTATGAGAATGTGCAATTTCTATCACTCTTTTTACATCATTTACAGCACCTGTGGAATTTGCAACTTGGGCTATGGTTACCAATTTTGTTTTGGAAGTAATAAGCGATTCAAGTTTATCAATATCCAAGGCACCGGTATTTGACAAAGGTATATATTTTAATTTTGCTTTTTTTCGTTCACATAAAATTTGCCACGGTACTATATTTGAATGGTGTTCAAGTTCCGTAGTAATTATTTCGTCACCTTCACTAACAAAAGCCTCTCCAAATGAATACGAAAGCAAGTTTATTGAAGACGTTGTACCATAAGTAAAAATTATTTCTTCACTATGTTCTGCATTTATAAACTGTTGAACTTTAATTCTTGCTTCTTCATACTTGTCAGTAAGTAAATTACTTAAATAATGTACTCCCCGATGTATATTACTGTTTTGAAAAGAATAAATTTCATTTATTGTATCAATAACCCTCTTAGGCTTTTGAGTTGTAGCTGCATTATCAAAGTAATAAAACTTTTTATTGTCAATTTTTATTGACAATATAGGGA
>JALTDM010000320.1 GCA_027074135.1 Bacteroidales bacterium | reverse complement strand
CTTTACAATAATCCCATAATTTTATTTTATTCTATTGCGGGGGACTTGTTAGGACTTTTTTTCAGAACAGACAACAAAGTCCGCAAGGACGACCTATTGTTTGCCCACAATGTTAATTGTGGGATTATGAAAAAAAACATCATATCCGATATTTTTTGCTTCGCAAAAAGCATCGCATTCCCATACGATGCTAACAATAGACCGTCCCTGTCGGGATTTCTCATCACACACCGCAAGTCCGCAAGGACGACCTATTGTTAACTCATAATGGAAATTATGAGCATTCCCATACATACGATGCTAACAATATACCGTCCCTATCGGGACTTTTTTCAGAACAGACAACAAAGTCCGCAAGGACGCCTCTATTGTTTGCCCACAATGTTATACTAAACCGCTTTTAAAATTTGTATCTTATTACTCACCAATTTCTTTATCTCAATTTTATAATTTGAAAAATTTTTAAAGAAATTATTTATCCATAACTTAAAATCTTTAAATTTTTCAATATATTTATTTTTAAGTTTAGACTTTAAAAATTTCCATATTCTTTCTATCAGATTCAGATTTGGGGAATATGGTGGTAAATATTTAATTTTAATATTCAATTCTTTTGCATAATCCTGAACAGGATAGGCTCTGTTATACGCCGCATTATCCATTATAATTATAATTTCTTTGTTATCGTCATAATCTTCTCTAATATTTTTTAATGCTGCTTTTGTTACTTCTTTATCTACCATCCCTTCTACTATTAAACTTGTTAAATTTTGAGTTACCGGATTTAATGCACCCACTATGCTTATTCTTTTTCTTCCCGTATTTGATCTCAATACAATTGTATTATCACCACCTTTTTTTTGCCAACATTTACCATTTATTGTATTATGCAATTGATGAACAGGGTCGTAAAATAATATGTGTAAATTACCTTTTTTTGCCTCTTCTAATTTTAATTCATACCAATTGACAAATTCTCGTTGTGTTTCCTCGTCTGGTGACTTCCCCGGCTTTAATTTTGTTTTTTTGTATGTAAATTGAAGTTTTTTTTCAAGATTTTTTGAACCCAATGCAAATGGTAGTCTATACCAAACTCTAATTTGATATAGGCTTTTAACTCTGCCGCCTTTTCAAATGGCTTTTGCTTGTGTCTTTGAATTATCTTTTCTATATTTTCTGTTGTTAATACACTTATTCTTCCTTTATAATTCCATTCTAACAACGATTTTAAACCGCCTTTTCTATATCGTTCTATCCAATTACTTATGGTTTGGTCTGATTTACCTAATATATCCCCTATCATGATGTTTGTCATGCCTTTATCACGCATTTTAATACTCTGAATACGTTTTAATAATTGTATCTGTTTTATCGTTTGCTCTGCTATTTCTATTTCTTGCTTTTGTGTTTCTGTCAGTTTAAATTTTGCCATATTTTTTTTCGCAATATAATTATTTATTTACAATATTCAAAAGCGGTTTAGTATAATAAGCATTGCATTTCTATACAACACTC
>JALTDM010000319.1 GCA_027074135.1 Bacteroidales bacterium | reverse complement strand
TGATTATATTATTATTTCATTTCACGTATTACTTCAACATGCTTTGTGCCTTCTTCAATAGCAGATTCATTCAACGGCAACAAATGATGATATCTTTCAGGTAATGATTTCTTTAACCCTTCTTTAACTTTATCTATAGTAACAATGGAATTTATCTTAAGATATGCACCTAAAACAACCATATTGTAAACCTTAGGATTTCCAAGTTCTGATGCTACATGACTTGCATTAATTCTATAAATATTTATATCGTCTCTTTCCGGGTGCCTTGTTATTCCGTTTGGATCATATAAAAGTATTCCACCTGGTTTTACAGCTTTTTCAAATTTATCCAAAGATTGTTGATTTAGGATAATTGCTGTATCAAACTTTGTAAGAATAGGAGAACTTATCCTTTCATCAGACAGTATTACGGTAACATTTGCCGTACCACCACGCATCTCAGGACCGTATGAAGGCATCCAAGATACTTCTTGACCTTGCATTATACCTGAATATGCTAATATTTTTCCCATCGAAAGGACTCCTTGTCCTCCAAATCCTGCTATTATTATTTCTTCGGTCATAATTTTCAAATTTTTATTATACAATTTCTTTTACTAATTTACCATCTACTTTAATATCTCCAAGATGATAATAATCAAGCATATTTTCTTCCAACCATTGATTAGCTTTTACTGGGGTCATCTTCCACCCTGAATTACAGTTGGAAACTATTTCGACAAATGATGTGCCCTTGCCTTCCAACTGTGCTTCGATTGCTTTTTTTATAGCTTTTTTAGCTTTTCTAACATGTTTTGCAGAATAAACTGCTTGACGAGACACATAATATGTACCGGGAAGCATTGCTACTATTTCAGTCATTTTCAAAGGATAACCCATCATTTGCACATCTCTACCATAAGGAGATGTGGAAGTACGCATACCCGGAATGGTGGTTGGAGCCATTTGCCCTCCCGTCATACCGTAAATACCATTATTTATAAAAATAATTGTAATATTTTCACCACGATTACATGTGTGTAAAGTTTCATTACCACCAATTGCAGCTAGATCACCATCACCTTGATAAGAAAATACAAATTTATTTGGCCACAATCTTTTGATTGCAGTTGCCAAAGCCGGAGCTCTACCATGAGCGGCTTCTTGCATATCCACATTCATAAATTCATAAGCAAGCACAGAGCAACCTACGGGTGCTATTCCTATTGTATCATTTTCCAAACCCATTTCTTCCACCAACTCCATTAGAATTCGGTGCGCAACTCCGTGTCCGCAACCCGGGCAGTAAGATAATGTTTTGTCTGTTAAAAGCGGAGTTTTGGTATAAACTTTATTTTCGGGCTTTACTACCAATTCTTTTATTTTATCTGCTGTAAGTTCCATATTTTATCCTCCGATAATTTTAGTTTTTAATGCTTCTACAACTTCTTCAGGAGTAGGTATAACTCCACCTACATGACCGAAGAATTCTACTTTTGAGTTATCTTTTACGGCAAGTTTTACATCTTCAATCATTTGCCCCATATTAAGTTCAACTGTTAAAAATCCTTTTGCACCCTTTTCAACCTTTTCTTGTAAAACTTTATAAGGATAAGGATAAAGAGTTATAGGTCGAATAAGACCAACTTTAATACCTTCTGCTCTTGCCAACTCTATAGCTTTTTGAGAGATTCTGGAAGCAGAACCGTAAGCTACAATAAAATATTCTGCATCTTCGGTATTTATTTCTTCCCAACGTACTTCCTCTTCTTCCATTTTTTGGTACTTGGCAAAGAGGTCGTGATTGTGTTTTTCCATACTATACGGGTCAAGGTCGAGAGATGTTATAATATTTCTTTCTTTTCCGGGTCTTTTACCAACAGTTGCCCAATCACCGTTTTTTTCTATAACTTCTTCGTCTGTCCAACGAGGAATTGAATCGAAAAGTTCCACTTTTTCCATCATCTGCCCAATCACACCGTCACTGAGAATCATCACCGGATTTCTATACTTGAAAGCCAAATCAAAAGCAAGCGGTACAAAATCACTCATTTCTTGAACAGATGCAGGAGCTAAAACCAAAAGTCTGTAATCACCATGTCCACCACCTTTTGTAGCTTGGAAATAATCAGACTGAGAAGGTTGAATTGTTCCTAATCCGGGTCCTCCTCTTTGCACATTCATTAGAACACAAGGAAGTTCAGCACCCGCCATATAAGATATACCTTCCATCATTAGACTTATACCTGGACTAGAAGAGGAAGTAACAACTTTTTTTCCAGTTCCTGCTCCACCATAGAGCATATTTATAGCGGCTAATTCACTTTCTGCTTGAAGCACTACCATTCCGGTTCTTTCATAAGGTTTTTCCGCCATCAAGTATTCAATAACTTCTGATTGCGGAGTAATAGGGTATCCGAAATATCCGTCTGCACCAGCTCTAATAACAGCCTCTGCAAACGCTTCGTTACCTTTCATTAATCTTAATTCTCCCATAATATTTTATTTTTTATAATTCGTTAAACTTCAATTCTTGCTCTGTAAACAGTAATTACACCATCAGGACAAACAACTGCACAGTCTGCACATCCCACACAGGGTTCCGGATTAAAAAATTCCGCATAGTGATAACCTTTTGCATTTACATCCTTAGACATTCTAATAATATCCTTAGGACAAGCTACAACACAAAGTTCACAACCTTTGCATCGTTCTTTGTCAATTTCAATATAACCTTGAACTTTCTTTGCCATATCTTTTATTTTTTATATTTGTTTATTGTTCATTTTCAAAAGTAGTATTTTTTTTTAAATCTAAAACTGCTTTTTAATATCAATTTTTAATTTTTTTTATAATGTTCGTTAAATTTCTTAAGTCTCCTTTCCAATTCAGGAAATTGTTCTCTACTTATTTGAGACATACAAGCTCTTAAGCCTTCTCTTTCGCTTCCTGTAATTTTTAGAGATATTGCACTTATTCCGTAATAAAGCAATCTTTCTAAAAGTTCAGACGCTGTCATTTCCGGATAAGCAAATGTAAAGTAAAATCCATCTGCTATTGGTTCGTCTTCATCTTTATCATAAACAATTTCAAAACCGTTTTCAACAAACATCTTCTTAAGAATCTTTGCCCTTTCGCCATATTCTTTCACTTCTTCGATAAAGTTATATTCACCGTCATTTGCAGCCTTAAGCATAGCTGCCAACGCATATTGTGCGGAATGTGAAACTCCCGAAGAAAGTGTGTATAAAGCACCGTAAATCATTGAATATCCGAATCCGCCTGTGCTGAAATATCTCTTCAACCCTTCAAACTCACGGTTAAACAATTTATCAGAAATTACCATTGTTCCTATTCTTTGCCCTGCGTAACTGAAAACTTTTGAACTGGAAATAAGTAGTACATAATTATCCGTATAATTTGCCACTGAGACCTGATAAGGCGGCTTGCCAGGATGATATAAATCTTTTCTGAAATCCATTCCGAAATATGCCAAATCTTCAAGGACTACAACATCATATTTAGTTGCAAGTTCTCCTATTATTTTTAATTCTTTGTCTGTAAAACTTATCCAGGTAGGATTGTTAGGGTTTGAATAAATAATTGTAGAAATATTACCTTTTGAAAGATAGCTTTCCAGTTTATCCTTCAGCTTGTCTCCCCTGTAATCGTACACATCGAATGTTTCATATTTTAATCCCAATACATTATGTTGCTGTTTTTGAACGGGGAATCCAGGATCAATAAATAATGTTGTATCTTTTTGCGGATCTCTTCTGCAAGAAACCATAAATGCTGCAAATGCCCCCTGCATACTACCTACACTAGGAACACAATGTGCGGGTTTAACATCAATTCCTAAAAACAACTTTACAAAGCGGGAAATTTCTTCTTTTAAAAGTTTTACACCTTCAATCATAGGATATTTGGCGGCAACACCTTGTTTTAATGCCTCAATTTCTGCATCAACACCTATCTTTGAAGGAGGTAACCCGGGCACTCCCATTTCCATTCTCACAAACTTTTCGCCTGTGGCTTCTTCTATTTCGTTTACAAGGCGCACAAGTTCCCTAATTGTTGCTGTTCCCAAATCTTCAATACCAAGATTTTTTATTTTCTCAGACACAATTTTTGCATTTATCGGTGTATCTGTTGTTTTTAATAAACTCATAACTGCTGTTTTTAAAAATTTTTAACAAAAATAACTATTTTGATTAATTAGGCCCAAATTACGTGATAAAAAGCATTGAATAGATATAAATTACATATACTAAAGACACTGTTTTATTTATTTGTTCCCCACTTTAAAAGGTGGGGCTAGGCAGAAACGAATATGTTTAGCCCAAGAAAGTTTTTTCTAACGCGCAATTGGGGTTAAAAATCCAAACCTGCATTAAAACCCAAAACAATTTTTATTGGAACATCCCAAAAAATATCATCATAACCTACATTTTGAGCAACACCATTTTTATAAAAACCATACAAATTATTTTTATAACCCAAACCCGCAAACAAATCAACTGTTATTTTATCCAAGAATTTAAATTGATAACCTGTTATTACATCGTAATTCTCATATGCCCCATATATATACTCACGAAATAAATTTAACCTGTCCAAAGTTAATTTTGCTTTTGAAAACGAGTAATGTAATGCTATATAAATCCCATACGGATCGTTACCGAATAATTTTTCAAAAACATACCTCTTATATGTAAATTGTACCCGAAATCCTGAAACAACAATAGGAACTCCTTTGGTAGGAATACCATATTGTGTTGTGTCTTTATTAAGCAAACTCAGAAATATGTTTTTCCCAAGATAAGAAACTGCAACTTGAACACCATAATGCAATTTTACAGGGATTTCTGCAGCTAAACGGTATTCTGAAGTAAAAAAAATAGGTCCCATCAAAATAGTTCCGGGATTTGTCTTAAGAATTATGGAAGGTTGTTCAGGAGGCATAAGATAATTTAAATTTGTTGTATTAAACACATCATACTCCTGAGAAAAAGCCATCCCAGACATTAAAGAGAAAAGTATAACAAAAATGTATTTTGTCATAAAGTATTCATATTAAAAAATGGTAATGTCATCATCCCTACTACCATTCCGATAAACATTAACACATAAATGACAATAAAAATAATTGTGATGATACCGCTTGTTGTAAAAAATTTATTCAAAAAAAGTAATGAACTGGAAAAATCTACTTCAGTCTTAGATAAAAATACTTTTTTCGAAAACTTGCCAAATTTTAATAAGTATAAACTTATGAAAAAATAAACTCCACCTAACAGCAAATAAATAAAAGACATAAATACATTAACAAACAGCATTACAAAAAAGACTATCGTAAAAAAACCTGTTCCGATAAAACCTAAAATTGCCAAGAAATTTGCCCATTTTCCTGCCTCTTTTAAATTAAATAAATCATTATCTGTTACTACTAAATTTTTATTT
>JALTDM010000318.1 GCA_027074135.1 Bacteroidales bacterium | reverse complement strand
CAAAACGGCATAAAAAGGGATCCAAAAAAATTTGTAACTGACAAGCCACATTATGTTGTCCCACACGGGAGAGTGGTGTGAGTTGATGAATAGGAAAAGTTCACGGTCTATTTTTTCAAGTTGCTCAGTCATAGTCGTTTAATGTTTGCCACAATAGGCTTTTCAGTTTGTTGATGCCTTGAAGTGTGTATGATGAAACAAAAACATAAGGTATGCTTTCCGGCAAAGTGGTTTTTATTTCTTCAATCATTTCCTCATCCGCCAAATCGGATTTTGTTACAGCAATTATCCGTCTTTTGAAAAGCAATTCCGGGTTGTATTTTTTCAGTTCGTTCAACAAAATGCCGTAATATTTGCTAATGTCAAGCGTATCGGCAGGAATTGTAAAAAGAAGCACTGAGTTACGTTCAATGTGCCTGAGGAAACGCAATCCCAATCCTTTGCCTTCGCTAGCGTGTTCTATTATGCCGGGAATATCTGCTAGAATAAAACTTTCGTAGTCCGAAATTTTTACAATTCCCAGGTTTGGCTCCAGTGTGGTAAACGGGTAATTTGCAATTTTCGGTTTGGCAGAAGACATTACAGATAGGAGAGTAGATTTACCTGCATTGGGGAAGCCTACAAGTCCTACGTCCGCCAGCACTTTTAGTTCAAAGATGAACCAGCCTTCTTTTTCTTCTCCACCGGGTTCGGCATATCGTGGTGTTTGGTTGGTTGCCGATTTGAAGTGGGTATTGCCTCTCCCTCCGCGACCTCCTTTAAGCAATATTTCTTCTTGTCCGTCTTTGGTAATTTCAAATAGTATATTGCCTTCTTCGTCTTTAACTACGGTGCCAAGCGGAACTTCAATAATGACATCTTCACCGTTAGCTCCTGTACGGTTGTTGCTACCGCCGGGCTGTCCGTGTCCTGCAAAGTGGTGGCGGCTGTATTTGAGATGAATCAAAGTCCACATTTGTTTGTTTCCGCGAACAATTATATCGCCTCCTTTCCCGCCGTCTCCACCGTCCGGTCCGCCTTTGGGTACATATTTATACCGTGCCAGGTGTGCCGAACCGCTTCCGCCACGTCCTGATCTGCAAAAAATTTTTGCGTAATCTACAAAATTTGATTCTGCCACTTCTACTCCTAATTTTTTGCAAAGTTAATGCTTAAATCCGATTTGCGGTAAAGTTGAATCATGCAAAAATCAGTGTCTTACCGCGTTTCTTGTTGTAATCGTTAAGAATTTCTCGTATTTTGCGGGCATCTTTTTTTCGTAAACAATAAGCACTAACATTTCCGCCTATGGCTTTTATGAATAAATCGGCACCGAAGAGATGTTCGTCAATGGTAATGTTTCTGATAAAGCGGAATGCAATGTATTGTGAGTCAACACCAATCAAATACCAGTTACGTTGTTTTACAGTTATTGTGCCTTCCACATCATTTACTTCTATTATCCACGGATTTAGAATGTTGAAAATCTTTCCGTTGAAAATAAGTGCCCAGAAGCTGGATTTTGCAGTAAACATTAATAAATGATTTTATGC
>JALTDM010000317.1 GCA_027074135.1 Bacteroidales bacterium | reverse complement strand
TAATGATACTGTTTATAAAGATTCTAAAGATAGTGTCATCTATGATGATAATGGAAACATTACTTTGAAGATAACTTTTGATGGAGATTCTATTTGGGTGTATGATGATAAAACTGAAAATACATATGATGCAAATGGAAATTTAATTATCTATAAATATTCAAATTGGGATAATTCTACTTCGAGCTGGGTTTATTCTGATAAAGAAGAATATACATACAATAATGGATTATTGACAGAAGAATTAACATATGATTATAATTCTACTTCAGACACCTGGGTGAACAACAATAAATATGTTTATAATTATAACTCTTCAAACTTGTTGACAGAAAAGAATAGTTTACATTGGAATACAACAACATCTCAATGGGATTCTTCATATAAGGGAATTTATACATATGATACTAATGGTTTGCTTTCAAATTATACTTCTTATTACTATGATAATGGTTCAAGTTCTTTTACAGAAGACAGTAAAAAAGATTATACTTATGACGCTGATGGCAGGTTGATTATTGAAGTGAGCTATTATTGGAATGTGAATAATTGGGTAAATGATAATAAGTACCAATATTCATATGGAGGTGCAGGTGTATTATATACTGAAAAAGACAAGTATGATTGGGATAATACTGACGGTTGGGTGTTAGCAGATAAGGAAATGAGGACGTATGCAGATACTATTGATATTAATACTGTTAAATTATCATACCTATTTACATCACAGCCGGATCTAATGCAGGAATTTTTTAAGGGTGCTTTGGTTGATTATGAAGATCTTGATTATCAACCTGATGGCTCAAATACAATAGATGAAAAATATAAATTCTTTTATGATGAATTAAACTCTAATAATTATGTATCGGGATATAAATTTGATACAAATATTAAATTATTCCCTAATCCGACTTCAAGTATTTTGTATGTTTATTCAGAAAAAAACATAAACGGAAGAGTTGTTGTATCAGGTATAAATGGGGGAGTATTTCGAACTGTAAAAATGAATGGAACAAAAGTTTCCGTGCCGGTTCAAACACTTCCTGCCGGAATTTATGTTGTTTCAGTTGTTGATAATAACGGTAATACAATTAAAACTTCAAGAATAGTTAAAAATTAAAAATCTTAATTGAAAATAGATTTTCAAAAGGGTTGCCTTAGCGGGTAACCCTTTTTTATTTAATTTTATCACAAAATTGTAATATGAAAAAAGCTGAAAAACAAATTGTAGAAATATACAAAACAATAAAACCACAAATAGAAGAAAAAATTAAGCTTTTTGAGCAAACTTGGCAAAGTGGTGAAGAACCCGTTTTTAAAGAAATGGTTTTTTGTTTGCTTACTCCACAATCCAAAGCAGAGGTATGTTGGCAGACTATCGAAGAGATTTTTAGTGACGGAAGTGTGTACGATGCATCTACGGAATATCTTGCCAATAAGTTGATACGGGTGAGGTTTCGGAACAATAAAGCAAGATACATTGTAGATTTAAGAAACAAGTTTGTGAAAAACGGCAAGCCACAAGTGAGAGGGTTTATTGATAATTTGGGTGGTAATTTGGTAGCCAGAGATTGGTTGTCTGATAACATAAAAGGTTACGGAATGAAAGAGGCAAGTCATTTCTTAAGAAATGTTGGTAAAGGTGATAATATTGCTATATTGGACAGGCATATACTAAGGAATTTGGTTGATTTGGAGATTATTGAAAAAGTACCTGTTTCCATTTCTAAGAAAATATATAAGGATATCGAAAAAAAATTTTATCTATATTCGCGAGAAATAAACATACCGTTGTCGCATTTTGATTTTGTGATATGGTATAATCAAACAAACAGAATTTTTAAATAATAGGAGGTAATAATTATGAAAAAGTATGTATGTACAGTTTGCGGTTATATTTATGACCCGGAAAAAGGTGATCCGGACAGTGGTATAGAACCAGGTACACCATTCGAAGAAATTCCCGATGATTGGACTTGTCCTGTTTGCGGAGTGAGCAAACAGGATTTTGAAGAGTATGAAGGATAAAAATTTTTAACGGCTACCTACCAATAGGCAGCCGTTTTTATATGTTTTCTTTTATAAGTTCCAGTACTTCAATAATTTTTTCGGGTTTCATAAATTTTATTTGAAATTTGGCAATATTACCATTATTGCATTTTGCTTCTATGCAATATCTTTTTTCGTTGTGTTTGATTTTGGTATAAGCAGCAATGTATTTTCCTGAGGTGTCAAAGCATTCTATTTTTTTTTCAGCATTCAACTCTACATGTTTGTGTATATCTAAAATTTTTTTTATTTCTTCCAGAACTTGAATTGCAAGATTTTCAATGTTATTATTTTCCATCGTTGTAAAATTTTGGTAATAATTTACAAAAATAAAATTTTTTATAGTTTCAATCCTTGTTATGGTGGAATTGCTTCTTAAAGTATATCCCTTCGTATTTAGGAATTGGCAAAGCGGTTAGTAGAGGTTTTGGTACTGTTGTTTTGATAGAATAGGTTTATTTACCTGTACAGGTATATAAAGCTCTTTTCTACATATGGCTTGCCATCTTCTTTGTTTCCGGTAACTATGTAATAATAAATGCCTTCAGAAGCGGGTTGTCCGTTGATTTTACCATCCCAACCTTTATTAGGGTCTGATGTTTCAAAAATTTTCTTACCTGACCTGCTGAAAACTTCACAGCGGAAATTAGAGAGTTTTATTGGCAGTTGTATTTTGAATATATCGTTTTGTCCGTCACCGTTTGGTGTAAAGACATTTGGCTGACCGGTTGATTTTGGTGGCAACAAAATAATTGTTTGTGATTTGGTTTTTTGTGTACCGTCTTCTGCAGTTGTTGTGAGTGTAACAGTGTATTTACCTTCTTTTTCGTATATGTGAGACGGGTTTTCTTCGGTTGATTTGCTACCGTCTCCAAAATCCCACAGATAATCAACATTTTTGTATCCGTAATAGAAGGTTTTATTTTTGAAATAAATAGGAATACCTGCTCTATTATCAAGGTATTGTGTCTCAAATTCAGGGTCTATCAATTTAGCTTTGTCTGTTTTTATGGTTATTGTTGTATCGCAACCGGATGAATTTTTTGCAAATATGGTGTATGTTCCTGTCGGTACATTTTTTAGTTCGGTTATTTGTTTATCGTTATAGAATAATTTTACTCCTTCGGGTACTTCAAACTTTATGTCAAATTTATTTTGTTGTACGGGAATAATTGTATATTTAATTTCAGGTTTATTGTTGAAAGTTATTGTAATAGTATCTGTCAGTTTGTGCGAGTATGCAGTGATATACACAGGTATTGTAAGTTTGTTTATATTTTCTTTTCTGATAACTTTTTCATATTTTGTAGTTGTTATGCCGGCAGGAAGTTTAATTTCATTTTTGCAAGTGCTAATATTGTCAGGCATTGCAAAAAGTGATAGAATTATTGCCGAATCTACAATGTTTGATGAATTGTCTTTTGCATAAAGTTTATATATTCCCGGTTTTGCAAAGATGATATTTACTTTGTCTTGTGAGTTGCTTACAATGATGTTATCTTGATTGCTGTACCATTTCAAGCCTTTAGCAGAGAATGAATATTCTTCTTTGGCTAATAATGTGTCGATAGCTGGTGATTTAGTCTTTTGTATGTGTTTGGCTGTTGTAGTTAATGTTTTATTTTGTCCGGGTTTAGGTTCATCTGCAGTTTGTTTTGTGGTGTTAATGCTGTTGGTAGGTTTAGGCTCTACTTTTATGGTTTTAGCAGGAGTATTGGAAACAATTTGTTGAGGCTTGTCATTTGAATGTTTGGTGGCAAAATAGAATAAAATCGCTGTACTTGTAATAACTGCTGCTGAAAATTTGGCTGTACGGATAAGTTTAGTTTTTAATGAATATCTTTTAATTTCACCTTTAATGGAATTGGTTAGTTTATCGGAAGTTGATATTTTTATTGAAGAAGTTTTTTGTTTTAGTATGTCTTCAAATTGTCCTCTCATTTTAGTCTGTTTTTAGAAGTTATCTTTAATTTTTCTTCTATCATTTTTTTCAATTTGGCTTTTGCCTTTTGATATTGGGTTTTTGAAGTGCTTTCCGAAATTCCCAATACTTCCGCAATTTCTTTATGAGTAAAACCTTCTATGGCATACAGACTCAGCACTATTCTGTATCCGTCGGGAAGTTGTTCTATCATATCGTACAAGTCTTTTTCACTGATTAAATCCAGCAACAAACTGTCATCTTTTTGAGAAAAATTATTTGTTACGGAATAGTCGCGTTCTTCTCCTTCTATGAATTCGTTTTCTCCCAAACGTTGCTTTTTCTTAAGAAAATTTATTGCTGTATTTACCATTATCCTTATCATCCACGACCAAATTTTACTTTCGTCTTTTATGTTTTTCAGGTTATTGAGAATCTTGATAAATCCTTCTTGAAAAACATCTTCCGCATCATGAATATTTTTTGTATATCGTAAACATACACCCAGCAAAGTATTGGCACTTCTGCGATATAATTCTTCCAGTGCTTTTTTGTCTCCTCTTTTGCATTTATTTATAAACCTTTTATCAAAGCCGGGCATTTCTCTTATGTTCAATTGTAAGACAATGTAAATTTACTATGGTCTAATAAAACGCTAAAATTTTTTATTCCAATTTTGTTTTGTTTAGCAAATATGTACCTGATATAATAACAGTCATCCATAAAATTTGATATAGAGTTATGTTTTCTCCGTCGTTTATTCCCCACAGGATTGCAAAGACAGGTATTATATATGTTACGGATGATGCAAAAACAGCGGATGAATAATTTATTAAGTAGTTTATTCCAATTACAGCCAAAACAGAGCCGAATACAGCAAGTATGATTATGTATATCAAATCGTGCCACACAGGCATATAAATTATTTTGTGGAAAGTTCCTTTTGCCCACAGGTCGGCAAATGCCAAAGGTCCCAGTATGACAAAAGTAAAAACCGTGATGGAAAGTCCATCCAATTCTTGCAAAAATTCTTTTACAACATTCACATTGGTGGCATACATCAGAGTGGCCAATAATATTGCCGATATGTATATACTGTTTACTGTGAACTCTGCCGTACCTTTGGCAAGTAATAGCCCTATAGTACCAATAGTTCCTATTGTGAGCCCTATAACTTTTTGAAAGTTAAATTTATGTTTAAAAAAAATTACTGCAATCAAAAATGCGTAAATAGGAGTAATAGAGTTGAGAATACCTGCCAATGCGCTGTCTATGTATTGTTGTGCATAGGTAAATAAATACATTGGAATGGCATTGCCTATAAATGCAACTTCAAGCAAGGGTAAAATGTATTTTTTCTTAAATTTTTTGTACCGGAAAAAGAAAACCGGCAAAACCGTTATAAAAGCAATAAAAATACGCAAAGACGATACTTCAAACATATCAAAACTTCGCAGAGCTTTTTTTATCAGTATAAAAGATGCTCCCCATATAAATGAAAGCAGGAATA
>JALTDM010000316.1 GCA_027074135.1 Bacteroidales bacterium | reverse complement strand
GTCGATAATTTCGCAGTTATAACCTGCCGCTTTTTCAATATTTATTAAACCATTTGTCGGGTTCGGGTAAACATTCACGCCTAAATCTGCAAGATTATTAATTCCGACAGTGTAAGCATTAACAGTCACATCAAAACTGCAAGAAGCAACATTTCCGCCGACATCATAAACATACCAAGTTATTGTATTTGTGCCTTCCGGTAATACTGCTCCTGCAAGAGTTGAATTTGAATTAAAATTATTGTAGACGGTATCTATTGAGCAATTGTCATCTGTTTCAGTTGGGTCAAATTCTGTTCCTGATACGGTGTAGGTATGCGAAGAATCTGCATTAACTGTTTGATCTGCTATACAAGTAATAGTAGGCGGTGTGACATCTTCGATAATTACATTTTGTGTTTGAGTTGTTGTATTTCCGTTGCCGTCGTCGTAAGTCCAAGTTACAACAGTAGTGTCCTGTGCAGTAATAGGGAAAGTTACGTCAGTAATGGCGGTAACATTGCCGGCACAGTTATCAGTGGCTGTAGGTGGTGTGAGAGATGCAACTTCGCATTCTGTAGTAACATCATTTAATGTCGCTTCATCAGGAACAGGCGGTGTGACATCATCTATAATTACATTTTGCGTTTGAGTGCTTGTGTTACCGTTGCTGTCGTCGTAAGTCCAAGTTACAACAGTAGTTCCTTGTGCAGTAATAGGGAAAGTTACGTCAGTAGTGGCAGTAACATTGCCGGCACAGTTATCGGTGGCTGTAGGTGGTGTGAGAGATGCAACCTCGCATTCTGCTGTTACATCGTTTAATGTCGCTTCATCAGGAACAGGTGAAATAGTGTCTAAAACTGTAATTGTTGCTTGTTTTACATCGGTATTGCCTGATGCGTCAGTTAATGTAACATCAACAGTAACAGGTGTTCCAACATTTGAACAGTCAAAATTTGTTTGACTTAAAGTTGTATCAGCAACAGAACAATTATCAGTAGCACTTGTTACAACATCGCTTAGTGATAGTGTCGCATTGCCGGTATTATCCAAGTAAATAGTTTTATTCTGAACAGCCAAAACAGGTGAAACAGTATCTAGAACTGTAATTGTTGCTTGTTTTACATCAGTATTACCTGAGGCGTCAGTTAATGTTACGTCAACAGTTACAGGGGTTTCAACATTCGAGCAGTCAAAATTTGTTTGACTTAAAGTTGTATCAGCAACAGAACAGTTATCAGTAGCACTTGTTACAACATCGCTTAGTGATACTGTTGCATTTCCATTGTTATCCAAGTAAATAGTTTTATTCTGAACTGACAAAACAGGCGAAAGCGTATCTAACACAGTAATTGTTGCTTGTTTTACCTCTGTATTACCTGATGCGTCAGTTAAAGTAACATCAACAGTTACAGGGGTTCCAACATTCGAGCAGTCAAAATTTGTTTGACTTAAAGTCGTATCAGCAACAGAACAATTATCAGTAGCACTTGTTACAACATCGCTTGCTGATACTGTTGCATTGCCGGTGTTATCCAAGTAAAGGGTTTTGTTCTGAA
>JALTDM010000315.1 GCA_027074135.1 Bacteroidales bacterium | reverse complement strand
GTTTGTATTTTTTAACTATGATTAACAATTTTTATTGTTTTTCCGGCATCATTTTAAAAATATAAATCTCTGTAGCCTTGTTTAATTTGTCCGAGTTTTTTTATGAGTTCTTCTTTGGTTTTGTCGTTTTCCATTTGATTCAGGTTTTTATCAATGAGTTTGTAACCTTTGGCTTTTGTTTCGGGTGTAGCATAATCTTCCAGATATTCTGCCAGTGTCAAAATAGCGTTTGGTGTGCAGAATCTTTTAATGAACCCGGGTACGGAAAATTCCATAAAATGTTCACCAGTTCTGCCCAGTCTGTAACAAGCAGTGCAAAATGAAGGTATAAAACCATGGTCAATAAGGTCTTCCATTATTTCTCCCAAAGAACGGGTGTCATTAATTTCAAATTGTTCTTCGTCAAGCCGTTGTTCTTTATCTTTTTTGGTGTAACCTTTCATTTGAATATTTGTACCGCCGTCAATTTGTGAAACTCCGAATCCCATTATTTCGTCACGAATGTGAGCAGGCTCACGAGCGGTAAGAATCATTCCTGTATAAGGAACGGCAAGGCGTAATATTGCAACAAGTTTAGTGAAATCTTTATCGCTTACCAAGTTTGATTTGTCTATATCCAAGTTGAATGCGTTTTGGATACGAGGAAATGAAATGGTATGTGGTCCGATGTTATAAACCGCTTCAAAATGGTTTACATGCCTTATAAGTGCCATTACTTCAAAACGCCAATCATAAAGTCCGAACAAAGCACCTATTCCAACATCGTCAATAAGTGCTTCTTGTGCTCTGTCGAGAGCAGTAAGACGCCAGTCGTAGTCTTTTTTCTTTCCGCCCCTGTGCACTTTGTCGTAGGTTGGGCGGTGGTAAGTTTCTTGAAAAATTTGATATGTACCTATGCCTGCTTCTTTTACGATTTTGTAGCCTTCTATATCCAAAGGTGCGGCATTTATGTTTACACGACGGATTTCACCGTTGCCTTTTTTTACTTTATAAACGGTTCTAACTGTTTCTGCAATAAAGTTGGCATCATACATGGGGTGCTCACCAAACACAAGAATTAAACGTTTGTGTCCGTCGTCTTCAAGGGCTTCAACTTGTTCTATCAGTTCCTTGCCTTTGAGTGTGAGGCGTTTTACAGCTTTGTTTGTTACCCTGTATCCACAATAAGCACAATTGTTTGTGCACAAGTTACCTACATAAAGCGGAGCAAAAAGCACTATTCTGTCACCGTAGATTTTCCTTTTCAGTTCGCGGGCACCTTCTTTTATTTCTTCAATAAGTTCCGGGTCGTTAGCATTTATCAGGTATGCAGTATCTTCAAGTGTAAGCCTGTTTTTGTTTAATGATTTTTGGATGATGTCTTTTACCCTTTGTTTGTCCGGATTTTTTGTTTTTTCCAAAAACTCATAAATTTCCCCTTCGTCAATAAACGGTTTCATTGGTTCATCGGGGATTCTGTATTTTTCTGGATTGAATTTCATAACTTTTTAATTTTTAGCGATTAACAATTTTATTTTTATACCGTTCAGCCTGCCTATTTTGCCGGCAAGTGAATTTATACGGTCGATACTTCCTTCAAAAATTATACTGATAATGTTGTAATTCCTGTCTTTAAGCGATAGTCCTTGCCTGCTTATTATTTCTTTGGAAAAATCGGATAATACCTTGTTTAGAATTGCAACGGAAGGCGAATCTTTACTTATAATTATCAAAGCTGTTCCTATTTTCTTTTCCGTTAGTGCCATAACTTCCGGATTAGTTTGTTTTTTATCTCGGAAAAGAAGTAATACTCTTTTTCCAAGAAGTATTACAATTTTAATTTGGTTTTAATGCTATTTTTATGATTTTTGTTAATACAAAAAATGTTTTATAACTTCTTGAGATATGTGGTAAATCTTTGTGTTTTTTTATAATGTTTTATTTATCAGTTTGTTGCATATTATTTTACTAAAAACTTGCTGCAAAAAGTTTGCAATTCGTTTTTGTAATGTAAATTTGCTATCGTTACAATAGTATATTTGTTTGTAGTGGTATTGGACTTAAACTATATAAAAACTCCCATAAAAAACGAATTATCGGAATTTAACAAATACTTCCGCAAAGCAATGATGTCGGAAGTGTTTACCTTAAATCTTATCGTAAAATACTTGCTCAGGGCAAAAGGAAAACAGATGAGACCCATTTTGGTATTCTTGTCTTCAAAACTTTTGAATAATGGCGAGACTCCTAAATCATCTTATGTTGCAGCCACGCTTATAGAACTTATGCACACGGCTACACTTATCCATGATGATGTGGTTGATGAAGCCAAGTACAGAAGAGGATTTTTGACATTGCATAACATTTGGAAAACAAAGGTTGCCGTATTGATGGGGGATTATTTGTTGTCAAGAGGGTTGCTTGAAGCTGTAGGCAGCGGTGAATACCAATTGTTGGAAATAGTGTCCGAAGCTGTAAAAGAAATGAGTGAAGGTGAATTACTTCAGATAGAAAAGTCCAAAAAACTTGATATCAAAGAAGAAACTTATTACGATATAATCAGAAAGAAAACAGCAACTTTAATTGCAGCTTGCACAAAAGCAGGTGCAGCTTCTGCCGGTGCAAACAAAAAACAGGTAGATGATTTGAAGCAATTCGGTTTGAATATCGGTATAGCTTTCCAAATAAAAGACGATTTGTTGGATTATGACAAAACCGTAAAAACAGGCAAGAGTTACGGAAATGATATTGCCGAAAGAAAAATTACCTTGCCGCTGATTTATGCATTGAATGTAGCGGATAAAAAGGATAAAAGAAAAATAATGTCTGTGGTGCGAAAAAAAGAAAAGGCAAAAGACGAAATCAATCAAGTGATAGATTTTACAAAATCAAAAGGCGGTATTAATTATGCGCGGGATAAAATGATTGAATACAGGGATAAAGCAATTTCATTTATCAAGCCTTATTCGGACAGTGAAATTTATCCTTATTTGGAAGCGTTTGCATATTTTGTGACGGAAAGGAAGAAGTGATTTTTAATTTGTTAATTAGATAATGTGTTAATGTGTTAATGTGTTAATTGATAGGTAGTTGTTTGTTGGGATGATAGTTGATTGGGGTGAGAAGATAAAATAAAAAAGTAAACAAATGAAGAAAACAGCAGTTGTAATTTTAAATTGGAACGGGAAAGAGTTGCTCAATAAGTTTTTGCCTTCTGTTGTAAATAACACTCCGCAGGAACTTGCAGATGTTTGGGTTATTGACAATAATTCTAGTGATGACAGTATGAATTTTCTGGAAAAGGAATATCCTCAAATAAAATTGATAAAACTCGATAAAAATTACGGATTTGCAGGTGGATACAATCGCGGGTTGAAACAAATTGGAGAAGATTATGAGTATTTTGCACTTATAAATTCAGATTTGGAAGTTACCGGCGGTTGGCTTGAAGCATTGATTTCAACAATTGAAAAAGAAGAAAATATAGCTGCAGTTCAGCCAAAAATAAAGTCGTATCGTAACAAAGAATATTTTGAACACGCAGGTGCGGCCGGTGGTTTTTTGGACAGGGATTTTTATCCGTTTTGCCGTGGCAGAATTGGTGACGTAGTGGAGAAAGACGAAGGTCAATACGACAGTGAGATAGAGATCTTTTGGGCTAGTGGTGCAGCATTTTTGATTAAAAGCAAGTTGTTTTTTGAAGTGGGAGGATTTGACGAGTATTTTTTTGCACACATGGAAGAAATTGATCTGGCTTGGAGATTGAAAGCAAGAGGTTACAAAATAATGTTTACTCCTTCTTCTGTTGTTTATCATGTGGGAGGAGCTTCTTTGGATGCATCTAAGCCGTTTAAGACATTTCTTAATTTTCGCAACAGTATTGTAATGATTTACAAGAACAAAAAAAGTGTTTTCCCTTTCTTAATTTGGCGTTTATTGGTTGACACAGCCATAGCTTTTACATTTTTGCCTAAATTGAAGTTTGGCCACTTTTTAGCTGTAGTTAAAGCGCATTGCCAATCGTATGTGTGTATGTATAAACACAGAAAAGCAAGAAAAGAAAATATGGCTAAAACAAAGATTTGGAATTTTGAAGAGATTTATCCGAAAAGCATTTTATGGCAACATAAGGTAAAAGGGAAAAAATATTTTAAGGAGTTGAATTGGAAATGAAAAAGCCTGTTTTTAAGATAATTACGCTTGGCTGTTCTAAAAATACGGTTGACAGTGAAGTTTTGATGGGGCAATTGAGACGGAACGGAGCAGTGGTTTTGTGGGAAGAACACAAAGACTTACCTGAGAATATAATTATCAATACCTGTAGTTTTATTGAAGATGCCAAGGTGGAGTCATTGGATACCATTAATTATTATTTGTGGCTGAAAGAACAAGGTAAGATTAAGCGGGTGTATGTAATGGGGTGTCTTTCAAAGAGGTATAAGAAAGAATTGGAAGAAGAATATCCCGATGTTGACGGTTTTTACGGAACTGAAGAGTATAAAAAACTGCTTGATGATTTGCACTTGAAATATTTTCCAGAACATCTCAAAGAACGGGTTGTTACAACCGGTAATGCAACTGCATTTTTGAAAATAGGTGAGGGGTGTAACAGGAATTGTTCTTTTTGTGCTATACCATATATAAGGGGCAACCATAGAAGTAAAAAGTTAGAAGATTTGTTGGGTGAGGCAAAACTGCTTGCCAAAAATGGAGTGAGTGAATTGATTCTGATTTCACAAGATTTGAATTATTATGGTTTGGATAGATACCGCAAGATGATGTTGCCTGAACTTGTGAGCAAATTGGCTGAAATGAAGTTGTTTAAGTGGATTAGACTGCAATATTTACATCCTGCAGGTTTTCCATTGGAACTTTTAGATGTAATAAAAAGTTATGATTCGGTGTGCAATTATATTGATATTCCTATCCAGCACATCAGCGACAATATGCTAAAAATTATGAATCGTGGTATTACAAGAAAGCAAACAGAGCAACTTTTGTATAAAATAAGGGAAGTGTTGCCTGATGTATCTATGCGCACAACTGTTCTTGTTGGTCATCCCGGAGAAACTTTGAAAGATTACAGGGAATTGAAAAGTTTTTTGAAAGAGTTCAAATTTGATAAATTGGGTGGGTTTACTTATTCACACGAAGATCATACACCTGCATTTGAAAAGATGGAAGATAACATTTCACGTATTTCAAAAGTTAAGCGGCTTAATGCCATAATGGAAATGCAAAAAGGAATTGCTGCCGAAGTAAATAAAAAGTATGTGGGAAAAACATTAGATGTTCTGATTGAAGATTTACAGGACGGTATTTATATTGGCAGAACAGAATATGATTCTCCCGAAGTGGATAATGAAGTACTTGTAAAGACGGACATTGATTTAAAAATTGGTGAATGGTATGAAGTGAATATAACGGATTCGGGAGAATATCATTTGGAAGGGGAATATTGATGTAAATTGTAAAATTTTGGTTTTCAGATTAGATTTCATTCGTTGTAAAAAAA
>JALTDM010000314.1 GCA_027074135.1 Bacteroidales bacterium | reverse complement strand
ACACCGTTTACGACGACTACCCGCTCTTTGACGCTGTCAAAGGAGGCAATGCTGCAATGTTTTCCTTTAAAATTGATATGTTCGTAAATTTCGTCCGAAACGATAAGGATGTTTTCCTGTTTTTCGAGAACGCTAACAAGGGCTGCCAACTCTTCTTTGGAATAAACCGCACCGGTTGGGTTGTTGGGCGAATTGATGAGGAAAGCTTTGGTTTTGGGGGTAATGGCTTCTGTAAGTTTTTTTGGGTCTATTCTAAAATTGTCTTCAATATTTGTGTCGATAAGCACCGGAATTCCACCGGCTATCTTTACCATCTCAATGTACGACACCCAAAATGGAGACGGAATAATTACCTCGTCGCCCGGATCAAGAATGCTCAAAAATATATTGGCCAGCGACTGTTTGGCACCATTGGAAACGACAATCTGATCCCTTGTAAAATCAAGATTGTTGTCTCGTTTAAGTTTCTTAGCGATGGCTTCTCGTAAGATGTTGAAACCGGCAACAGGGGTATAGTGTGTAATATTGTCGTTGATTGCCTTGATGGCTGCCTCTTTTACCGGTTCCGGCGTATTGAAATCCGGTTCGCCAATACTTAAAGTGATGATTTCTTCCCCTTTGTTCCTTAACTCACGACTCAATCGGGTCATGGCCAAGGTGGCCGATTCGGTTGCGTTTTTAATACGCATTGATAAAAAATGGTTGTCCACTGTCGTAAAATTTAATCGGCAAAAGTAGAAATAAATAGACTCGGTTTTCCAATGAATTAAATGGTAATGGACCTCTGTTTGTGATATTTCTTTTGTCGTACGGTATGTGTGGAACAAATGGCTACTTTTGAGAAAAAAAAAGATGCGTGTGATTTCTAAACTAATTATTGAGAAGAATAGGGTTTCATTGATTCAAAACCAAGACCGTTTTAAAAAAGTATTATTATGATGACACAAAAAAAGACCATACTCATAACAGGTGCCACCGATGGTATTGGGATGCAGACCGCTTTGGAATTGGCGCAACAGGGGCATCATGTTTTGGTACATGGCCGTAACCGTGAAAAAAGCGAAAGGGTGGCAACGAGCATCCGCAAAAAAACAGCTGCGCCACAGGTAGATGCCGTTTGGGCTGATTTAACTGATTTCGGGCAAATCAAAGCCATGGCTGAATGGATTCAAAGCAATTACAATCGGTTGGACGTAATGATTAACAACGCCGGTGTTTTTGAAAATGAAAAGAATCTTTTGCCTTCCGGTTTTGAACGTACTTTTATGGTCAATCATCTTGCCCCTTTTACGCTGACGTTGCTTTTGCAAGAGATGTTGGTGAAAACACCGGCGTCGCGCATTGTCAATGTTAGCTCCATGGCACAATCGGGAAGTATTGATTTTGATAATCTGAACGGAGAAAAGTATTTTGATCCTTACAATGCCTATGCCGTTTCCAAATTGGAAAATGTTCTGTTTACCTACTATCTTGCTGAAAAGTTGAAAGGAACCGATACCACGGTCAATTGTCTGCATCCCGGCGTGGTAAGCACCAAACTGC
>JALTDM010000313.1 GCA_027074135.1 Bacteroidales bacterium | reverse complement strand
AGCTCACAATATGCAAAAATTTTGGTTGTGGATGTTAAAAATAGGATATAAAACAGATAAGATTACTTTATTATCCGTGAAATTTTTGTTTTTTGCAATTTTTAAGACAAAATTTTGTAAAAAAATAAAAGAAAGCTTAATTCAAAACTTTTTCTTTTTTAATACACGCATAACTACAAAAAAAAAGGCTGCCCTTTTTTTTGGACAGCCCCTTTTTTTGTTTATTTTATTTACTATATACTGTTCCCCGAAGTGTGTAAAGTGAGGTTTCCTAAATTTGTAATGTCTAAAATCATTATTAACTAAAAAGTGAAAAATGTGGAAATACTCAACTTTACACAGGAGCAAGTTACAAAAATTTTTCAGACATTGCAGTTGGCAAAGAAGGAATTAGCAGAGTTTTAAAGATTTTTTTAGAAGCGTTAACGCGAGCTGAACGAATGAATCAACAATGGATGCCAGTAATGGTTCTTGCACAAAGCAAGTAATAAGTTGTAATACAATTTTTAGCTTGGAGTTTGCAGTAGTGATCCTCACTTTTATCCTGTATTATTGGCGGTGTTAAAATCACAGTAGAGGAAGATGTAAGAGTTAGCTAGTTGTCTGTGTTGTATAATGATTTCTAATTAAGTTTTTATAATCCGGTTAACTGTGAAAGAATATTATTAGGAGAATGGTTTTCCGGTTTTTAGTAATATGTTTAAAGTCATAAAAAATAAAAAGGCGACTCCTGATGAAAGTCGCCTTTAATTGTTCAATCGTTTTTATTAAATCTATTTGACAATAAGTTTATGTGTCGAAACTTCGTTATCGGTTTGCAACATTAATGAATACATTCCTTCTGGAAGATCAAGCTTGAAATCTTTTTCAAAGTCTTTTGTTGATTTTATATAAGTTTTTTCAAATAATATTTTTCCGTCAACATTAACTACTTTCACAGTTAAATTCCCTGTGTAATCCGAAATGTATTTAACTTTAAATTTACCATTTGTAGGATTGGGATAAATTGCAAGAGCTTCGTTATCATTAATCCATTCTACGTCTGTTCCTTCAGGACAAACTATCGGGAATATTCCTGCAGCAATTGAAACATTCCAGGCATTTTGTTCGGCAACAGAATGCCATGTGTCATCACTCCATTGTTCCCAAGCAACTTCAGGAGATGTCGCATCACCATCTTTATTACTTACCAATGCTAATGTATCTCCATTGCCTGTAGGTAAAATTAATCCAACATAGAAATTGCCTGTAAGATTTATTTCAGGAGTAAATGTGACTGCTGTCATTTGTTGATTATCAAAATCAGATTTGATTGAGCTAATAGGTATTGTTGTAGAAGCTATTTCATTTCCAATAGTTCCGTTGTTATCTGCCCAGACTTTGAATGAAACTTGAGTACTATTTCCACCATCACTTACTTGACCAAACCAGAAGAAAACTTTTGAAAATTTAGATAATCCAGCCGGCAAAGTAAAATATTGAGCTTTAGCTTTATCTCCATATCCATTGTTGCCGAGCAGATAGCCTCCGTTGCTTGATTGATATAAGGTAGGAGTTCCGTTAAGTGGATAATTTAATGTGTCGCATTCTGTAACTTGGTTGACAACATGTATATATGCGTTTTTAGTTTCTGTATCACTGCCGTTCGCATTACTTACTGTAAGGGAAACCGTATAATCACCAACTGAACTGTAAACATGACTGGGATTTTGTTGTGTAGATGTTCCTCCATCTCCAAAATTCCAACTCCAAGATGTTGGATTACCTGATGATAAATCTGTAAAGTTTACTGTTCCTCCAACAAGAACTGTAGTATTATCGGCAGAAAAATTTGCTGTAGGTGCTACGTTTCCACAGTATGTGCCTTGTAGGCTTGTTACTCCGGTATTATCAGGGTCCAGCCAAGGTTTTAGCTGTACGTCGTTGGTTGAGCCATTTTGATCCCAATGGAAATATACACGACCGTAGATATCATATCCGGTAAGGTTATCACATCCTGATGTACCTCCTGTTAAGGTTCCTATTACCAATCCACTGTTTTTATCAAAAAGTGGAGATCCTGAAGATCCTCCTTCTGTAACTCCATGTCCGTTTTGGGTTTCTTCCCAATAAATTTTCATGTGAGTATTATAGTAATTTGAGATATTGTAGCCATAAGAAATCTTTTTTATGTCTCCTGCGGGATGATGTATTCCTACTGCGTTTGAAGGTATAGTACTATTTCTATCCCATCCGTTGAAATACGGATTATAAGATTCGGGAACAGAACTTGTAAATTTTAAAAGCAACATATCTGATGTGGTTCCTGCGTTATTGAGAGCTTGTGCAATTTTTTCACATCCTACTACTGTTTGATCATCGGGTCCTGTAGTTCCGGAACAAGTTGCTGCTTCATAATTAAAATAAAATGTCCAATAAGCAAAATCATCATCATTTGATTCTTCTGCACAGTGAGATGCAGATAAGAAATAAGGTGTACAATCATTTCTTGTATTATTAATTAACGTTCCAGAGCAGTAACCGTATTGACTTCCTGCTTTAAGCAAAATTCTTGCAACACCTCTTTTTTCATCTTGCCAATCATCACCTTCTGGTGAACAATTAACGTTTACTTCACAAGAACCTGCAGGTTTTGGCCCTTTCCACAAAAATGTTTCGGTATTTCTGTAAATATATCCAACATTGAAAATGGATAAATCATAATTTCCTACCATTTTAGTAGGTAAATCTAATTCTATGATAATATCGTCAGATAGAACCATTCTTGTTGCAAAAGTATGATCTTCCTTGTTGTTTTTTGAAGTAAAGGCACCGATTACTTGTTTTTTATCTATTGAATACACAAACATTTTTGCCTCTAATGGCAAATAGAATTCATTGAAATTTAATACTAATGCTTCTGCTCCTTTACTGGAAATTCTTAATCGCCAAATTCTTTGTCCTGACGGAAGAGTTGTCCAAGTGCCGGAATTTGAAGGGTTTAAGTTAACTTTTAATGCTACACCTACACGATAAAGCACCCCTTCTTGTGCTCTTTTAACATCATCAGCCAAAAGTGAATCTACATTTGGGGCTTTTAATTCAACCTTTTCTATGCCTTTAACATCAAGATTTGCTTTAAAACTAAGGGGTGTACCTTTTTCTTGTACCTGTGAAAAAGAAACATAGTTAAAGGCAAAGAAAAATAAAGCTAATACAAAAAATATTTTTCTCTTCATAATAAAAAAAATTTTAGTTTGTTACAAATATAACGAAAATAGCTATTGGTTTTAACAAAAATATTAATTTAGCAAAAAAATAAATTTTAAGCTATGGATTTCAAACAAGTAATATTACAGGGTATTCCAAAGGAGCTTCCAAATCCGAAACCTTATGATTCGGGAATAAATCATGCTCCTAAAAGGAAGGATATTCTTACAAACGATGAAAAAAAATTAGCCATAAAAAATGCTTTACGTTATTTCCCTAAAGAATGGCATGAAATACTGGCACCGGAATTTAAAGAAGAACTGGAAAAATACGGACGAATTTATATGTATCGTTTCAGACCGGATTATGAAATGTATGCCAGGCCTATTGATGAATATCCATATAAATCTAAGCAAGCTGCTGCCATTATGCTTATGATTCAGAATAATTTGGATCCAAAGGTGGCACAGCATCCTCATGAGTTGATTACTTATGGAGGTAATGGAGCTGTATTCCAAAATTGGGCTCAATATCTTATAACAATGAAGTATCTTGCAACAATGACAGATGAACAAACATTGGTAATGTATTCCGGACATCCATTAGGTTTATTCCCATCGCATAAAGAAGCTCCAAGGGTAGTTGTGACAAACGGATTAATGGTGCCAAACTACTCCAAACTTGATGATTGGGAAAGATATAATGCTTTGGGGGTAACTCAATATGGACAAATGACGGCAGGTTCATACATGTATATAGGACCTCAGGGAATTGTACATGGAACTACGATAACTGTAATGAATGCAGCAAGAAAGATAAGCAATGACCATGATATTAGAGGAAAACTTTTTGTTTCTTCCGGTCTTGGAGGAATGTCAGGGGCTCAGGCAAAAGCTAGTACAATTGCCGGAATTGTAGGTATTATTGCTGAAATAAATCCAAAAGTTGCAGAAAAAAGATATTCACAAGGCTGGGTAGATGAATTGTACGATGATTTGGAAAAGGTTGTGCAAAGGGCAGAACAAGCAAGAAAAGAAAAGAGAGGTCTGTCTATCGGTTATCTCGGTAATGTAGTTGACCTATGGGAATATTTGGTAGAAAAAGGGATTAAGGTCGATTTGGGTTCAGATCAAACATCGTTGCATTTACCTTATTCTGGAGGTTATTATCCCGTAGGTTTGACACTGGAAGAATCTCAAGATATGATGGCTAATAATCCGGAATTATTTAAACAAAAAGTACATGAGTCTTTAGTAAGGCAAATTTCTGCAATAAATAAGATGCATGAAAATGGTATGTATTTCTTTGATTACGGAAATGCTTTCTTACTGCAAGCAAGCCGTGCAGGTGCCGATATAGTTAAGCCTGACGGAAGGTTTATTTATCCTTCTTATGTTGAAGATATAATGGGACCATTATTTTTTGATTACGGATTTGGTCCATTCAGGTGGGTGTGTACTTCCGGTAACCCGAAAGATCTTGAAATCTCTGATAAAATTGCTCAAGAAGTACTCGAAGAAATATATGAAGATGCTCCTAAACAAATTAAAAATCAACTTTATGACAATATACACTGGATTCGTGAAGCAGGGAAAAATAAACTTGTTGTAGGTTCACAGGCAAGGATTTTGTATGCTGATGCCGAAGGTAGAATTGAAATAGCAAGACGTTTTAATGAGTCTATCAGAAAAGGTGTTATTTCTGCACCTATAGTTCTCGGGAGAGATCACCACGATGTTTCAGGAACGGATTCTCCGTATAGAGAAACTTCAAATATTTACGATGGTTCTCGTTTTACTGCGGATATGGCTGTACAAAATTTTGTTGGAGATGCTTTTAGAGGTGCTACTTGGGTGTCTTTACATAATGGTGGCGGTGTAGGCTGGGGAGAAGTTATAAATGGTGGATTTGGTATGGTGTTAGATGGGACAAATGAAGCAGATGTGAGGTTGAAAAGAATGCTATTCTGGGACGTTAATAATGGCATAACTAGAAGAAGTTGGGCCAGAAATGACGGAGCTATGTATGCTATAAAGAGGGAAATGGAAAGAACACAGGGCTTGCAAATAACTTTTCCCAACATAGCAGATGATAATTTGTTGGATGAATTATATTAGGATTTCGATAGAATAAGTCAGGGGCAGCTATTTTGCCCTTGATTTATTACTTTTTATCTTCTTCATCGATAATTACGAATACATCTTCGTTGTCAGCTTTCATGAAGTAACGCTCACGAGCAAATTTTTCTATCATTTCCGGGGATTTGATTTGTTGTAGGCGAATAGAGTCTTCGATTATTTTTTCCATATAAAATTTTTTTTCGTCTTTTAAATCGTTTATCCGTTTTTTGTATTGTATAATTTGGTATATAG
>JALTDM010000312.1 GCA_027074135.1 Bacteroidales bacterium | reverse complement strand
GGTTATTGATAGCACAAACAAACAAATAAATAAATAAATAAATAAATAAACAGCCAAAGGTTTTTGTAACTTTTTTCAAAAAAGTTTTCAACAGGTTATACACAATTAAACAAATCACTATGTTGAGATATAAAATTGACTAAAAACCTCAATACATCCTCTTGAAAAGCTCGTAAGATTTCAAGTTACGTATTCCGAATTTCAGCTTAAAATACTTCAAAAATTTATCAATCAAATCGTGCCTTATAGATACAGGCAAGTAAAAATCTTCGTTGTAAGACATTGTATTGAGCAATGCAGATAAAAATTCCGTTTGCTTTTTGTCCAAATAAAAATTTCCTATCGGTTTATTTAGCTCATAAGCCACACTATCAAAATCAAAATAAATTCCGCTATTGTCTTTTTCGGGCAATATACCCGAGAAATAGGCAAAAAACACCAGAAACTGCGAAAAAAACACGGCAGTTTTATTTGTGCGATCAAAAAAATCAAGCGACTTTTCCAAAAAAGAAAACAATTTTTCGTCTTTTATCTCAAAGTCAATGGTATTTGAAAGCAATTCGGAAACCAAAAAAACAACCGGCGATTTCTTTACATCGTAATGAAACTTGTAATTTTCCAGCCAAGCTGCTTCTTTTACTTTTTGTAATTCATGCTTATTGTCTAAGGCAAAAACCAGCTCCAATTTATTCAGCGGCAAGAAAATGTTTTTTTTCTTTTTTTTCTGCCCGCCGTAAATAAAAAAGGAAAGCCTTCCGTGGCTTTCCGTATAAATATGTGAAATCAGATTATTGTCACCGTAAGGGATATTTCGCAACACTATCCCTTTTGTCTTAATATACTCCGGCATTAAATTGTCATTATGTCTTTTTCTTTCTTTTCGAGCATTTCATCAACTTTCTTCATATAATCTTTAACCATATCTTCTAACTCTTCTTCTTTTCTCTTTTCTAGATCTTCAGACAATCCTTCTTTTTTCATTTTCTTAAGTTCTTCTAAAATCTCACGCCTTACATTTCTTATGCCTATTTTCGTTTGCTCACCTTCGTGTTTTACTTGTTTTACAAGTTCTTTTCTTCTTTCTTCTGTAAGTGGCGGAATAAAAATACGGATTAATTCGCCGTTATTTTCCGGATTCAAGCCGATATTTGCTTCCATTATGGCTTTTTCAATTACCGGAATCATAGCCTTTTCCCACGGTTGTATTGAAATTGTTCTTGCATCAGGAGTATTAATGTTTGAAACTTGGTTCAGCGGTGTTTTGTTGCCGTAATAATCCACCACAATGCCGTCAAGCAAGTGAATGTCAGCCTTTCCGGCTCTAATTCTTACCAATTCGTTTTTTAAATGTTCCAAAGCCTTTTCAAATTTTTCTTCGGCTTCTTCAAACAATATCATTACTTCTTCGTCCATATCTCAAATTTTTTCTTTACAAATATAAAAAACAAAAATAAAATCAGGCTAACTACGCCAAAATTTCTTTCAATTCTTTGTCGGTAACTTCATTATACACACCGAACGAAACAAATTTTTCCAGACGTTTGTTAAGCATCTCTTCCTTATCC
>JALTDM010000311.1 GCA_027074135.1 Bacteroidales bacterium | reverse complement strand
AATTAAGCATAGCTTTGTTGTAAAAAGTTAAAATTTATTTACGAACATCATTTATTTTTTGTTCTTTGAAAATTAAAACCTATATAAAAAAGGCTGCCTTTTCACAGACAGCCCTATACATTTTTCCAAATAATATAAACTATCTTGTTTAGAACTCGATCTTTAAAGATCTAACTGATGAAATCATAAAATCCAAATGTTTTTTATAATCATCCCAATTACTAATTTGAACTCTGGCAACACCCGTATCCATTGCAGCTTTAGCTACAGCCGGGGCTACTTTATAAATTAGTCTTGGGTCCAAAGGTTTAGGTATTATATATTCTCTACCATATTCTAGTTTATCTATGTTATATGCTTTAAGAACTTCTTCGGGAACAGGTTCTTTTGTCAATTCTGCAAGTGCTCTTGAAGCTGCAATTTGCATTTCGGTATTTATAGCCTTTGACCTAACATCCAAAGCTCCTCTAAAAATATATGGGAACCCCAATACATTATTTATTTGATTAGGATAATCTGAACGACCGGTAGCAAAAATTATATCTTTTCTTACAGACATTGCATCTTCATAACTAATTTCCGACACAGGATTCGCCATCGCAAAAACAATTGGATTGTCAGCCATACTTGCTATCATTTCTTTAGTAAACGCTCCTTCCACAGACAAGCCAAGCAACACGTCAGCACCCTTAACAGCATCTGCAAGTGTTCTGATACTTGTATCATCTATCGCAAACTCACGTTTATATTTGTTAAGGTCATCCCTCTCTTTTGTAATAACTCCTTTGCTGTCTACCATTATAACATTTTCTTTCTTAGCTCCCATTTCTATGTACAACTTAGTACAAGCAATTGCAGCAGCTCCGGCTCCATTTACCACAATTTTCAGATCGGACATTTTCTTACCGGTGAGTTCACAAGCATTCAATAAACCTGCTGCAGAAATTATTGCAGTACCATGTTGATCATCGTGCATAACAGGTATATCGGTTTCTGCTTTAAGCCTTCTTTCTATTTCAAAACATTCCGGCGCTTTAATATCTTCAAGGTTTATCCCTCCAAAAGTCGGTGCAATTAGCTTTACGGCTTCTACAAAAGTATCAACATCTTCTGTATTTACCTCAATATCAAATACATTTACACCTCCATATACTTTAAAAAGTAAACCCTTTCCTTCCATAACAGGTTTACCGGCTAATGCCCCAATATTTCCAAGACCTAGAACAGCAGTACCGTTTGAAATAACTGCTACCAAATTCCCCTTGGCTGTATATTTATATGCCTCAAGAGGTTTTTTTTGAATTGCCAAACACGGTTCGGCAACTCCTGGAGTATATGCTAGCGACAAATCTTTTTGCGTTGCAAATGGTTTTGTTGGTATCACCTCAATTTTGCCTGGATGTCCTTTTGAGTGATAAATCAACGCTTCTTCTTTTGTTACAAGTGCCATAATAATTAAATTTTAATTTACATTTGTCAAATGTATTTTCTTTTTTCAATTACAAATATGTTTTAAATCATTTTTCTTTAACTATGACAAACATAAAAGTAAATACAAATCTGATACCTAAACT